>PHBS01000010.1 GCA_002841995.1 Chloroflexi bacterium HGW-Chloroflexi-8 | reverse complement strand
TTTACAAAGTATTGACCTTCAAATTAAGACACTTCCAGACCAAACGCGATTATTGAGTGGTCATGGTCCGGAAACAACCGTTGGATACGAAAAGAAATACAACCCCTTTTTTTGAATTTTAAATGAATAATAAACCAGATAAAAAATCGTTATCAATTGTGGAATTATTACCGATCTTATTCTTTGCAGGAAGAATTCTGCTTTTCCTGGCGTTAATTCCGAATGATCTGCATGGGTTTGGTGATTTTCAGGTTTATTATGATATTGCTGCAATCCCAGGCTTACCTTTTTTCCAGTATTGGTCCGAATACCCGCCTGTTTACGCCTGGACGATTGAATTTATTTACTTTTTATCTTCTGGTAACCAATTTATTTTTGATTTTATTCTTTACCTTCTATTGACAATCGCAGGATCAGTGAGCATCTGGCAGGTCGCAAAGATCTCCGAACTGTTATTTAAAGATGAAAGTAAAAACCTTTGGCGTGTAATTCTTTACTTTGGATTTCTGGCATTCAATTCTTATACCTGGTGGTATTTTGACTTGATTCCGGTCGCATTGATGCTTCTGGCAATTTATGCCGTATTAAAAGGAAAAGATACTATGGCTGGGTTGTGGTTGGGAATTGGGATTTTGGCCAAATGGTTTCCGATTCTCTTATTGCCGGCAATATTTCGGTTCAAAGAACGAAAAACCTTTCTAAAGATAGCTGGAATTGCGATAGGGATGACGGTAATCGTTTGGGGAATTCACATATTAGTTTCACCCACTATGACGCTGGCTTCGCTGCAATCCCAGCCTTCCAGATCCTCCTGGCAAACCTTTTGGGCTTTAATTGATGGGAATATGACCACTGGAGCATTTGTGCCGATGGAAGAAAGAATTTGGCCAGAAGCAGCCACATTCCCAAGAGGTAATCCATCGATCATTCCGAGTTGGGCGACTCTGTTAGTCTTTGGAGGTTTAGGTTTTTGGATATTGCTTAAAACGAAGTTAAATCAGGCTCACAGTTTTCTATCGATGATTGGAATAACCTGGGCATTGTTTCTGCTCTGGTCGATTGGCTGGAGCCCACAGTGGATCTTGTATGTATTGCCTTTGATCGTGTTAACGCTACCTCTCAATGCTGCCATTTTATTTGCATTTGGAATCAGCCTGATCACATTCATCGAATGGCCGTTTCTGCTCTCCCACCGAATTTTTGAAGGTTTGTGGTTGGTGGTTCCAATACGGTTGATTTTACTTACTGGCATGATATTGCAATGGTATAAACTAATATTTAAAATGACAAAATAGCCAAAATCACAGACCAATTTTTCCTGAAAATATATTCTGCGAATTTATTTTTTTTTAAAAATATTATTTCGACATTCATTGTCGAAATGGCGGAGCATGGATTAGATTTTCTTTGATGGTAACTAAATTTAGATTTTCTTCGAAAGGAATATATCTTTTACAGGAAGCAATTGTATTCCTGGTCATTAGCATGTTATTGCTCGTGATTGGGTTTACGCATTCTCTCATACAGTACCGCATATTGATCATTGCTGTATCTTTATGGACTATTCTTGGGACGATTTGGCTTTTTGTTGGCAATTCAGCCAAGGTACCTTTCAAAATTCCAGTCTTAATTTGGATTGCGTGTTACTTAATATCTTCGGTTGGTTCCATTGACCCTCGCCGGTCGTTTGGTCAGATGTTGATCATGACCACATCCTTGTTTATTTTTTACTTTGTTTATGATTTGGTTACTAAAAGCTGGTCTGAGAATCTCTTCGCAAAAGGGTTAATCTTCGCTTCATCATTTATTACGATCAGCGGGTTGGTTAATGCTTTCTTTTGGTATCAAAATTGGTTAACCGCAAACACGGGAGTATTTTTTCCTTCCATCAATTACAGACCGCTAACAACAAATTTGATGGCTACTTTTTTGTATCTGTCTGCAATACTTTGTTGCACATACTTCTTTTACACAAAATCGAAGATAAACCGCCTCATTCTTGTAATTAATTCAATTGCGGCACTTTTCATGCTGTATTTAACATCTTCCAGAGGTGGCTGGCTGGCTGCTGCTGCAGGGTTTGGCGTCCTATTACTCTTACTCATCTGGCAAAAAAAAATAAAAATAAAGCAAATTTGGGTGTTTCTCAAAAAACGTCCAATTATTTTTGGTGGATTGATCATCGCAGGAACCTTAATTTCCTCTGTTCTGGTTTACTTGTTGTATCAAAAAGCTCTACATCCAACGCATGGGGGACTTTTGTCATCTCGAAAAACGCTTTGGGAACCAGCGATTGAAGCATTTATCGAAAATCCGATTTTTGGTCAGGGTCCATTCACGTATGGCAGTTCATTCATTCGTTCGACCTCAACACCACCTGAAATGATTTATGTTCACGCCCACAGCATTCCAATGAATACTCTGGCAGAAATGGGAATTTTTGGGATCTTAGCATTGGGTTTCTTAGTTATTTCCTATAGTAAAAAATTGGTCTTCCTACTTAAGACTTCAATACAGACGATTTCCCCGGTAGTTATTGGAACAATTGCTTATGCCACTTCATTTCTTGTCCATAATTTCTTTGATTCATTAGCCCTTGAACCGTCTTTATTGTGGCCAGCAACTATACTTTTAGGTGCAACAATGGGTAGCCTATCAAAAAATCAGGCCATTGGATCAAAAAGCAATCCAAAACGTTCCTGGTGGATAATTATTCCAATTACAATTGCCTGGATTGGTATCTGGATGGTCAGCCCATTTCAAAAGGGTGTAGAACTCGCCAATCAAAACCAATGGCAGGCAGCCAGGGAACAATTATCCATCGCTGTAAAAAGGGATCCAGCTTCGTCGATTGCACACCAACAATTAGGTTTGGTCAATTCTGTTTTAGCAAGCCAGGGGGACCTCGGGGTATTAAACAATGCAATTAATGAGCTCAATGAAGCCATAGAAAATGAACCATCCTGGGCGTTAAATTATGCCAATCTGGCTTCCCTTTATGCTGAAAATGATCAGTTAGCAGAAGCGCAAATATCAGCCCAAAAATCTGTTGCACTTGCATCGCAGGTTGGTCTCTACCAATTAAATCTTGGAATGATCGCAGAAAGTAATCTGGATATTCCTGTTGCCCGAGAAGCCTACCAAATGGTTTTAAAGATGGATCCGGAATGGGCGGATTCGGATTTCTGGACTTTATCATCTTTGCGCCAGGAAGTTTTAAGTGATTGGCTAAGTCGGAATCCAATTACCAGTAAGCGAAAAATCGCAGAACTGGAAGCACAATTACAGGCAAATCTTCAATCTACCTGGGCATATAATCAATTGGCGCAGGCATATTTGGAACAGGGGAATCCGGATAAGGCGGAGGAAATATTATCTGATGCCAGCCTGGCATATGCCAGCAAGCCCGATGAATCGATCGAGACTAACTGGCTTAAAGCTGAAGTTTTTGCTGCAAAGGGGGATTATCAGCAAGCGATTATGATAGGTGAACAGGCTATCCAGAGTTACTTGTCGTATGGTATTTATGGTCCGGGTAGTTTTGGAGTTTTATATTACGCACCGCGTATGTTTCGGTCACCGGCAATTGCGATGGAAATTGTTCCACAGATGATTCAGCTCCCAATTCCTTTGAGATGGGAGATTAGAACTGATCTTTTGAAACTGTGGGGGAAAATGCTAAGATAAATATTTTTAGATGTAATTAATTAATTCAATTAATATTGACAAGACATAAATCGAACATAAACATAGTTTTCAGTTGTTAACTAATTCTATCAGTAATTTATAAAGAACTTGGTCAGATTCGTGAACCATAGAAAGATCTTGTCTGTTTCATTCAGATATAACTGAAAATCTCTATTTTCTAACCTCACAAATTAATGAGGTTTTTGTATACAATCAAAAAATTGGACGTATAAATTAACAATTTGGAAATTTGATAATGCTACCAGTAAAAATTCAATCGTAGAAAATCAAACTTAACTTTCATCAATTACCAATTTTTTGAGGAATAACGATCAAATGTTAAAACATGTATCGATTTTAGTTATATGCTTCAAGAAAAAAATTAGTTTGAGTATTCCTCCAAGTAATCAGAAGATAAAAGAAATAACAGGATAATCAGAGAACACTTTGCAGCTCACCAATTATCTACACGTAGCTATTTTGCATTCAAAAAATCTACTAATTTATATGCCTTGATCAGCATTTTTGACCATCGATCTTTTGGTGATAATTACTTCAATCTCTGTTTACAAAAAAAATCACAATAAATATTTTTATGAAAAAATTGGAAGCTAAATCACTTCCGGTCTCATCGGCTCTTAAATATATTTAATGTTAAAGATTTTTTATTTCTTCCGTATTTTAATAAGCAAAAATTATTCGAAATACAGTAAAAGTAAAAAATATTGAAATCTGAATTTTCAATTCGACAAGATAAAAGGTTTTTAAAAATTGTAATTATTTTCAAAAAAATTAGAAATTTGAATAAGGTCTTTATGATTCACAAAATAAATGAATTTATCGGTCATCAAAAATAATATAATGAACAACTATTTTCTTCATATTAACGAGTTCGTAAAGAAAATTATCAAGAATTCATTTGCTTATATATTTGGGGATATTTTTACAAAAGGAATAAACTTCCTATTAATTCCATTATACACAAGTATATTAACTACAAGTGATTATGGAATCTATGGTGTATTGAATTCGTTAACAGCTTTTTTAGCAATAATCTTTTCATTTCAGCTATCATCTGTAATTACTATCAATTACTATAAATTAAATCAATCTGAAAGAAAAAGCCTAATTAGTACTATCACTCTTTTAACATTTCTTTCAACGGTTTTATTTCTAGGTTTAACGCTATTATCTGGGCAATTGATTTTTGGGATAATCCTTAAAGATATTCCTTATAGACCATATATAGTACTTGCTATTGGAGCTGCAGCATTTTCAGGACCTATTGAAGTAATAAAAGCAAATTTTCGAATCAAAGAAGAAGCTTTTCAATTTGTCTTTTTTGGTTTATTACAATTTTTTGTGAATTTATGCTTTACTTTATATTTTGTAGTCGTTATGAATCTAGGGGCATTAGGATTGATAAGAGCAATATTTATATCGAATGTCCTTTTTGGGCTTATTTCTCTTATTCTATTAATGCGAGAATCAAAAAGTAAAATTTCCTTTTTCCAAATCAAAGAAGCAATCCTCATATCAACTCCAATTGTTTTCCATATGGTATCGCATTGGGGTTTAAATTTAATGGATCGATTAATTCTTCAATCATTTGTGTCATTATCTGACATTGGATTATACCAACTTGGTTATCAAGTGGGTACAATTTATCAAGTATTTATTATTGCTATAAACAACGCTTGGGTTCCTTTCTTTTTTCAAAAGAAAGGCAATAAAGATTACGAAAAAATAATCCAAAAAATATCATCATGGTTAATACTTTTTCAACTTTTTATTGCATCTTTAATTATTCTCTTTAAAGACGAGATTTTCAGAGTGATAATTAATGAAAAATATTACGACGCACGTTTAATAGTCCCTTACGTTGTAATTGGATTTGTATTCGTCACGTTTTATCATATGTGGGTTAATATTTTATTCTTTCAAAAGAAAATGAATTTAATACCCATTTCCACAATATTTGCGGTGATTACAAATATTGTAATAAATATTTTACTAATTCCTAAATTTGGGATTATTGGTTCTGCTTTAGCAACAACCTTGAGTTATGGTGTGTTAGCAAGTATTGTTTTTATATTTTCCATAAAAATGGATAAATTTAGATTTGAATACAATAAATGGTTTAAAGTTTTCATTTCAGGTTCAATAATAGTATTTCTAAGTTTGCAAATAAATTATGATAATTTATATTTATCATTTTTCATAAAGTCTTTTATTCTATTGTTGTGGCCGATAAATTTGTCGTTGATGAAATTTTGGGATAAAGAGGATTTAAAATATATTAATAAATTAGGAATTAAAATTCAAAAATTAATTTATCACCTGGTGAGAAAATAATGCCAGAAAGACAGATTGAGAAAAATCAAGTAGATGTTGTAATCCTTTCATGGAATAGAATTGAAAATACTATTGCAACAGTTGAAAATGTATTATCACAAAAAGGTGTAAAAACTCAAATTTGGCTTATCGATCAAGGGAGCAATAATGATACTATTCGAATTTTGAGAGATTTTGTATCAAATAATTGTTCTTTGAAGTTAATTGAACTTAATCAAAATTATGGAGTTGCTGCAGGTCGAAATATTGGCATGCAACTTGGCACAGGAGAATTTATTGTATGTATTGATAATGACGCAGAGTTTGAAAATACATTAGCAATAAAAAAAACTTTAGAGAGATTCAAACTTGAAAATGATATAGCTGTTATTGGATATAAAATTAAGAATCATTTTACAGGAGTTACAGATAATCAAAATTGGGTTTATGCCCGTCAGCTGAAAAGAATTCAAGACAAAGAATTTATTGCCACACGTTTTTGTGGAGCTGGCCATGCCATCCGACGAATAGCTTTGGAAAAAACCAATTATTATGATGAGTACTTGTTTTTCTATTGGGAAGAATTGGATTTATCCTATAAATTAATTAATCTTGGATTTAAGATTATTTATTTTCCTGAAGTCATTGTTCGTCATAAAGTCGATCCTGAACATCGGGTAAATTGGAAAGATAGTCGTTATTATTTTTTAATGAGAAACGCTATATATTTAGATTGGAAATATTATCGCAAATTTAATCGAATAATTTTTATTTCTATAGGTTACATTATCAAAGGAATGATTAATGGAAAAATCCTTCAGGCAACTAAGGCATTAATTGATTCATGGAGGAAAATATTTGTTTCGAAATTCGATACAAATTCCCTTAATAAAGTTGCTCAAGAATACATTTTCCAGAATGACATTAAATACCGAGGATCATTTTTTGAACGTTTTAGATTAGAAGTTATAGAACGGTTAAAGTAAATTGTATGAAAAAGAATTTCTTTTTTTTCAGAAAAGAAAAACTAGAGAATAGTGTGCTTTTATTTGTAAATGGTCCTTATCAACTAATTGTTGGATTAGCTTGTGTTTATACATATATTTCGGAGAATATTTTCATTGAAGTAATTGGCTATGATATGCGCTGGAATAAAGGCTTGCGTGAAATTGTTAAATCCTTTGCCAAGCAATTACAACTTACTTATTCAGAATTTCCTTTTGAATTTAAGAAATCTAATCATAATTATGAGAAATCTTTTGTATTGAGATCAATATGGAACCAACTTTTAATGAAGACTTTTGTTTTGACTCACCCAGCCAAACATATATTTGTCCCTAAGATTTATAACAACCCCGAACGTGCTATTGTTAGTGGCGCAATAGAAAAGATTTTATATGTTTATGATGATGGCATAGGATTATATATTAATAGAATTATAACTGACCAGAAAAACAAGTACGTAAGAAAGTTGGATCTAAAGAAACGTCCAAAAATTATTTATGTTTGTCCTTCGAATCCAAGTTTATTTATCTCACCTTTAAATCAAGGTTTTATTTTAAACACGAGAAATTATAAATGTAAAATAAAAGAAGTAATTTACGAATTATCTTGTGGTATTAATTTTGATGTTAGAAAATATGACCAAAATAAAAAAATAATCATTTTATGTCCTTCAAGAATTGAAATACTTAGGTCACATTCATCTTTATCAGATATTATAAAAGTTATTAATGCAATATTTACAATTAATAGCAACATTTTTTTCTTAATCAAACCACATCCAAGGGATAATCCTAAGGAAATTGAGAAATATTTTAAAAAATTAGTTAATATTAATAATTGTAGGCTAATTGATCAGGAATTATGGGTTGTACCGATAGAAATTTTAAATCAAAAATTGAAAAGTATTTATATCATTTCAGGAATTTCGACAATCGCAATAAATGATGATTTTTTTGTATCCTCTAAGGTATTAATTTCTGGGGTTTTAGGTGAGCATCGCGAAGATTTAACATATGATGCTATTCAATTTCTTGAAAAATTAGATTCCTATACAGGAGATAATGTAAACACATTAATAAGCATTATCTCAAAAGATATTTTATTAACAGATATCATTTTTGAATAAATAATTCATAACCAATACTTTTCTACTTCAATATGATTGATACAGTTTCAAAGTGTAATATATTAGGTGTCGGGATTAGCATAATTAATATGTCCCAGACTTTGGTTATTATTGAAGATTGGATTGAAAATAATAACCATCAGTATGTTTGTGTTACACCGATCCATGCGATTATGAATTATCAAAATAATCCAAATTTATTAAAGATCGCGAACCAAAGTGGTTTAACCACTCCAGATGGAATGCCTGTTGTTTGGTTATTGAAACTAGCAGGGTATAAGAACGTTAGCAGGGTTTATGGACCTGATTTAATGTTGGCAGTTTGTGAGAATGGTTGTAAAAAAAATTATAGACATTACATGTATGGTTCAACCACGAACGTGCTTCTCAAATTAACTGACCATTTACAAAATCGATTTCCAGGATTAATAATTTCCGGTTCATATTCTCCTCCTTTCCGGATATTAACCGACGAAGAAGACCAAGAGATTATCAATCAGATAAATTCTGTTTCTCCAGATATTGTCTGGGTTGGGATTGGATCTCCAAAACAGGAATTGTGGATGGCTGAACATTTGAACAAAATCAACGCCAAAGTTATGATTGGTGTGGGTGCCGCTTTTGATTTTCATGCTGGACATATAAAACAAGCTCCTTTATGGATGCAAAGAAGCGGACTTGAATGGTTGTTTCGATTAATATTAGAACCGAAAAGGCTTTGGAAACGATATCTAATTGGGTATCCAAAATTCGTTTTCTTAATTATCAGAGAAATTATTCTTAAGAAAAAATAACCCCCATGCTCAGACGCTTTTCAACCAATTTCGCAATCTTCTCAATCCTCCTGGATGGTTTCCTCATCACCCTGGCGCTCTACCTTTCCGTCTACTTGCGCGCCTTCGCTAATAGATTCCCCTTCGTCCGTCCACTCCCTGAACTATCCCGCATACCCTTCGAACTCTATCTCATCTTCCCGATTGTCTGGTTGGTGACTCTCCTGGTCTTCAACATTTACGATGGTCGCAAGAATATCCGTGTCATCGATGAGTTTTCCAGCCTTACCTTTGGAGCATTCCTGGCAACCGTCACCTCCGCTGGCGTGCTTTACCTGACTTATCGCGATATTTCCCGCTTTCAATTTGCGCTCTTCGCCATCACTGCCTTTCTTTTTCTTCTGATTTGGCGCAGTATCATCCGTACAACCGTACATCGCAAATATTCCAAAAAAATTGAGATGCGCAAAGTACTCATTCTTGGTGCTGGAATTGCGGGAAGAAAAGTTGGTGAACAAATTAAAAAAGAAAGCATGTATGGCCTGCAGGTGGTCGGTTATTTGGATGACAACCCCAAGAAACAAAAGGAAGTGGATGTTGTTGGTGATTTGGACATTGCCCGTACAATCATTGCTTCCACACAAATTGACGATGTTGTTGTGGCATTACCCCTTTCAGCGCATCAGCGCTTAAACCAGATCGTTTCTGAATTGCACGATTTATCCGTCCGGGTCTGGATCATCCCGGATTATTTTTCACTTACGCTCCACAAAGCCGGCGTTTTCGACTTTGCCGGTATTCCGATGCTGGATTTACGTGCCCCCGCATTAAATGAATACCAGCGCATGATGAAACGCAGTTTTGATCTATTCATTTCCGTTATTTGTTTTCCTTTCTGGCTGGTCCTGATGGCGATTATCTCAGTCCTGATCAAGCTCGACTCCCCCGGTCCGATTATCTTTAAACAAAAAAGGGTGGGCGAAAACGGGAAACTATTCACAATGTTCAAATTCCGCACCATGGAAGATCACGCCGAAGAGAAAAATCATCTGGTGGAGACCAGGGATGAAAATGGTGCCAGGATTCTGAAACGCCCCGATGATCCACGCATAACGAAAATTGGTAAAGTTCTGCGGCAAACCAGCCTGGATGAAATCCCTCAAATCCTTAATGTGCTGAGCGGGGATATGAGTCTGGTCGGTCCACGACCTGAAATGCCCGAATTCGTGGATGAATACCTGCCCTGGCAACGAAAACGTTTCGCCATTCCCCAGGGGATGACTGGATGGTGGCAGGTCAATGGTCGCAGTGACCGTCCGATGCACTTACATACCGAAGATGATTTGTTTTATATACAAAATTATTCCATCTGGTTAGATCTCCAAATTTTAGCGCAAACTTTTTGGGTGGTTCTACGTCGTAAAGGCGCTTATTGAAAAAACATTTATAATTGAAAAATTACTGTTCTAATTTTGGAGGTACCGAATGAGTTCCAAATGGATTTGGATCATTGTTATCCTGGTGGTTGTTATCTGTCTGTGTGCATCCTGCCTGGTTGCAGCTGGAGCTGGCTTATTTTTGATTCGCTCAAGTGAAACCAGTACAAATATTGAAAATTATGTCCCTACACTTGAACTCAACCTCCCATGGGATCAAGCAACCCCAGAGTATGCAACACCCTGGAATTCGGTAGGCACTCCGGAACCGGATTTCGAATTACAGGCAACTCCTGATCCGCAAAGTTTAAATGTTGCACTTGAGACATTGAATACATTAAAAAATGAGATCGTACCGAATAATGATCCACGTGAATTGGCAGTCCGTTTTGAAGGCGTGAACGATATGCCAGAAATGGTACCGGATCATACCGATTACAAAGTTGGCGATGAAAAACAATTTTGGACCACAAATGTAGATACGAATGAAAATTCTAAGATCAATGCAAAATTGGCCTACATTACGGATCATGTTTATTTCTGGATTGAAAAAGGTGTCTCCTACAAAGAACGGGACCTTTCCAAATTAGTTGAGGCATTTGAAAATGAGATCTATCCGACCAATCGCGAGTTTTTTGGATCTGAGTGGTCCCCGGGTATCGATGACAACCCCCGGCTTTTCCTGCTTTACGCGTCCAATTTAGGTGGAAACCTGGCCGGATATTTTTCATCAGCTGATTCCGTGCCTCCGCAAGCACATGAGTTTTCGAATGCACATGAAATGTTTCTGCTCAATTCCGATACAATTGGGCTTGATGAGAAATTTACCTATGGTGTCCTTGCACATGAATTTCAGCATATGATTCATTGGTACCGTGACCGAAATGAAACCTCCTGGTTGAATGAGGGCTTCTCAGAGCTGGCAGCATTTATCAATGGATATTATGAATCCGGATTTGATTATATGGCCATGTCGGATCCTGATATCCAATTGAATGATTGGCCAAATGATTCGAATGCAACCACACCTCATTATGGGGCGGGTTTCCTGTTTGTGAATTATTTCTTAAATCGCTTTGGAGAGGATGCTACCAAAGCCCTGGTTGCAGATGAAGCCAATGGGATGGAAAGTGTTGATGATGTTCTGAAACAAGTTGATGTAGTAGACCCAATTACCAATGAACCCATTACTGCGGATGATTTTTTTGCTGATTGGACAATCACGAATTATTTGCATGATAAACAAGTTGGAGACGGCCGATATACCTATAAAAACTACAGCGATGCACCTCAGGCAGCCACTACAGAAACAATATCCGGATGTAATTCAGATTGGAACAATAGGACTGTAACTCAATATGGTGCTGATTACATTCAAATAGATTGTGGAAGCACGTTTACGATCGACTTTCAGGGTACTTTCGATGTGGGGGTTTTACCACAAAATGCACACTCCGGTGATTATGCATTCTGGTCGAACAAAGGCGATGAATCAGATATGACTTTAACTCAATCCTTTGATTTCACAAACGTATCGGAACCGGTTGAGATGTCTTTTTATGCCTGGTATGACATCGAGACGGATTACGATTATCTTTATCTGACTGCATCGGAGAATGGAGAAGATTGGGAAATCCTTCAAACACCTTCCTGTACAAGTGATGACCCATCCGGTAACAGTTTCGGATGCGGTTACAACGATACAACAAACGGTTGGATCAAAGAAACCGTAGATCTTTCAAAATTTGCCGGAAAAAAGATTCAGTTGCGTTTCGAATATATTACCGATGCAGCAGTAAATGGCGAAGGGTTCATGCTCGATGATGTAGAAATTCCATCGATTGGGTATTCAACAGATTTTGAAACTGATGACGGTGGCTGGGAAACGGAAGGCTGGGTCAGAATTCAGAATTCAATCCCTCAAACATATGAATTGACAATCATAAAAGTCAATCAGGAAACACAAGTAGAAAGAATTCCGATTGACCAAAATCAATCTGCAAGGATAACAGTAAACGGTGATGGTCTGGAAGATATCATATTGATCGTTAGTGGTACTTCCCGGTTCACTCGCCAGGAAGCAATTTACCGTTTTAAAATTCAGTAAATTTCGAACTGTTTTTTTAAATCAATAACCAAAAAACCCTGATCGTTGAGATACTTTCAGGGTTTTTAATTTAATACTGGCGCAATTTGGTCAATTCACTTTCCAATTCCACTCGCTTTTCCTGTGCGGCATCACTTATTTCATTTTTAAGATTAAGGATTTTTTCTTTTACGGAATCGCGAAATCCTTCACCTGAATCAGGCGTAAAGAGTAACATGACTAATCCACCAACCAACGCTCCCGATATAAAACCGTTCAAAAATGAAAACATTTTTTTCATTTCTACCTCCTTCGATTATTTTGTTTAATTTTCGTTTGCAATCCTACTTTTAGAAAAATATAAGGTGCTCCAGCGGAAACCCAAATTCCGAGCAAACCATATCGAATAAACCTTAAGATCTCACTTACGAAAGCAATATCTTCAGGAAAGATTAACTTGAGACCCATCCAAATAACTAATACACCAATTGTACCAATTATGAATCTGGCAAACAATTGTTCAATACTTGCTTTTACTCTGCCTAACGGGATGATGTGTTGTACAAGGATTAAGCCGGCTAAAATTCCAAACCATACCGCTGCCGCAGAAATCACGCCATCCATGGAAAAAGGTGTCGTCTCCAATTCAGGCAAATGGATCTTGATATTTTCCAAATATTCTGGTTTATATTGCCAATTTTGATAAATTATTTTTAGAATAGCGGGAAATAAAATCATTAACCCTGATGAGACAATAGCACCTGCCCACTGTTTTCCAGGTGTCCATTTAATAACGTTAGATTTTGTTTTTCCAAAATATTTGGTAAACAACCATAATACCAAACCACCCAGCAGCCAACCTGCCAGGACATCCACTATGAAATGCACACCTAAATATAATCGGGATAATCCGATAAGAAAGATAATCAGGATGAACACAACCCGAATCCAGGTCTTTTTGGAAAGTATGGCAAAATATCCCCAAATAGATGCTGCATTCTGAGCATGCCCGGATGGAACCCCAAATGAGGATTCAGAAACCATTGGGTTTACCTGACCGGTGATCCAAAAAGGACGTGGAGAATGAAACAGAAATTTAAAGAACCCATTAACGCTATTTGAAAGCATAAGCAATAAACCAACTCTCAACCCAATGCTGGAGTCATAACACCAATAAATGGCCGGCATCACAACAAGATAAAATTCTTCGTCTCCCAAAAAAGAAAAAAATCTCATTGGGGTGAACAACCAATTCCCTAATTGCTGCAGAAAAAGATTGATTTGAACTAAATTTAGCCAGAAGTTATCCATCGAAATCTCCAAAAGGCTTTATATATGGGATTGACGCTGCTTTTCATTATATTGTACACTTTACATGATGAAACAAAGAGATGATCGCTGGTGGAATTTTTATGCTGTGTTTTTTTTACTCGCAGCATTTATGGTAACGACCTTTCGAATTGAATCGACTGGCTGGGTTAAAGACCTGCATATCCTTAAATGGTTGACAGCGATCGGTTTTCTCCTGGGTCTTGGATTTGGGTATAGCTACTTTTCATCGCTACATACCCGAATAATGGTAATTTTATATTCAATTGTAATTCTTCCCTGGTCATTTGTGGTTACAACAGAAGATACTTTACCATGGATGGAGCGTACCCTTGGTATTACAAATCGATTTGGTCTCACGCTTGGCAAATTCTTCAACAATACACCGCTCGAAGACCCAATTTTGTTTATGTCATTTTTAGCTCTTGTCGTTTGGGTAACTGCATTTTGGGGTGGTTATGCCTTGATACGGTCTGGTAAACCTTGGATTCCATTGATAATTTCCACTATTACAATTTTTACGACTGAATTTTATTACACACAAAATAAAAATCTCTATTCATTTGTTTTTGTTGTTTTTGCTCTGATGGTGCTTTCAATTACAAATTTTATGAAATCAACAAAGAAATGGACCGGATCCGGAACGCTTGTTGAATTTGAAACTCAAATGAATATAGGCAAATCTGCTTTTATAGTCAGCCTGGTGCTTGTATTCCTGGCCTGGAACATTTCAGGACTGGTTGTTGCTTATCAATCGGGTGATTTTCAAAAACAACAATTAGTGGGTATTTTTGAAAATATACGCAAGCAAATTTCAAGAATCACAGCTCCCTTACAAGGTCCTTTATTAATTCAACAGGATTTTTATGGAGATACGGTTGGACTGGGTACTGGTGCAATATTAGGTAACGATTTGGTCTTTAACGTTTCAGTTGACAAATCCAGACCCCAAGGTACCCGCTATTACTGGCGTGCCAGAACATATGACACATATGAAGATGGATTATGGAAATCAACGATAACCAATGAAATTCCAGTAAATGCAGATGTTGATTCGGTTTCGTATGATGATAATTCCCGGTTTAAAGAACGAATATTTACGTTTAATTCAAATATCAATTTGGGGCTTTTATATACACCAATTTATCCAACTAAGATTAATCGAAATGCAACTGCAATCGCAGCCTTACATCCACAAAATAATATCGATTTATCCGCATTGACACTCGATACTCCCATTTATGCCGGTGAAAATTACCAGGTCACTGCTAAAATCACTTCACCGACCATTATGGAAATGAAAACTGCACCAAATAATTATCCAAAATGGGTTCTTGAAACATATTTACAACTTCCCAATGATTTTTCATCAAAAATCCAGGAACTAGCGCTGGACCTTACGGACGCAAAAACAAACAACTATGACAAAGTCCAGGCAATAACTTTGTATCTTCGAAGTGCAATCAAATACACAGAAACCGTTCCCCTTCCCCCAAAAAATGTCGATCCAATGGAATGGTTTTTATTTGATCTAAAACAAGGATTCTGTAATTACTATGCGACAGCTGAAGTATTGATGCTGAGATCAATTGGAATTCCGGCTCGAATTGTCTATGGCTACGCGCAAGGGAATAATGATTCAGATGAAAAATCTTATACGGTAGTCCGGAAGCAATCACATGCTTGGCCGGAAGTTTACTTTTCCGGTCTAGGTTGGGTTGAGTTTGAGCCTACTTCCGCACTTCCAATTATTACCCGGATGTCAGGAATAACTTTAAATCCTGCAGACGATCTTTCAAGAGACGAATCCGATTTAGAATTGCTTGATATTCCCCTCTCTAACCCTCCATTAGACGGTATCGAGAATATTGACGTTCCACCTTCACCAGAGAACAGATTCTCTTTGATTAATCTTTTGCCAATTGTTTGGGTTATTGGCCTAATCGATCTTGTGCTTTTATACCTTATTAAACGACAAAGATTAGGTATATCTATGTCTCCACCAGTCTTTTTGGAAAACTTTATGGTCAAAAGAGGATGGAAAATACCAGCCTGGCTAAAAAAATGGTCCTATTATGTGAAATTAGATCCTGCAGAAAAAGCCTTTTCCAGTATTCCATTCTCTAATTATCTTTTGGGTGATCGAACCAATTTACATCTTACCCCAACAGAATTAGTCAAAATATTTTCAGGTCTCCTACCTTTAGAAAAAGAAAATGCCCAGGAAATGCTGGGAGAATATCAAAAAATACTATTTAGTCGACATCCTGGTAATTTGGGATTGATCCAGAAGAACAGCAGAATAATTCTAAACTCCGCAATAAGGAAACGCTTAAAAATCCTCTTTTCCCGGAAGAAAGAAGATGTTTAATCTGCATGACTATAATCAATTAGTCCCAAATGTGTTCGAGGATATTCTTGACTTGTAGAAATCCTTTGGGAATGTTGTTAATATCTATATATTCATTTTCTGTATGAACATCTCCACCATAAGTAATACATACACAAATGGATGGATACCCTCTACTTAATGGATAACTAGCGTCTGTTGATCCAATCGCTAAAATTGGTTCTATCCCAATTTGTTTCAATGCATTGACAGCGCATTTTACCAACGGGTGTTCTTCGGAAATCATACCGAATGGGCGATCACCAATTAACTCAAGCTCAATTTCAACATCCTGACTTTTCCCTTCAAAAAGAAGGTCCTTTATTTTTGCATCCATTTTGCACAAAACGTTCTCATCACTGGATCGAAATTCGAATTGGCAATATGCTCGCTTCGCGATGGAATTGATGGACCCACCACCAGAAATTGTGCCAATATTTAAACTCGATTTAGGAAATTTAGGAATCTCCATCTTGACTAAACGATGAATAAGAATGACTAGTTCGGAGATCGCTGATTTTTTGCCATTATCACCCCAAGCATGACCACCATGTGTCATCACACTTAATTGATAGCGCTTCACCCCTAAAGCACGATGATAAATGATTCCAAGACCAATTCCCTCCAAGACAATATATGCATGAACTTGATCTTGAAAGTGATCAACAACCTTTCTCATACCGATCATATTTCCCAAACCCTCTTCACCGACATTTGCTACAAACCAAATTCCTCCTTTAAGACTTTCGTTTTCATCTTCAAAATAATCGATCAAACTCAGTAATACAGCCAAAGAGGTCGTGTTGTCACCTACTCCTGCACCTCTCCAACAGGAAAGGTTTTTACTTATCTCATATTTTGTCTGTTGGTCATGAACCGTATCCAAATGGGCGCTAATCACAATGGGCTTCTCCGGACCGCCAGGTAGGAATCCCAACACATTACCAATTGAATCCTTTTCGACTGATATCAGCCCCCTTTTACTAAATTCTGCAAACATATAATCACTTCTGTTTTTTTCCTGGAATGTAGGTGCAGGAATCGACTGAATTTTTTCTATTTCAGATAATATATTTGAAAAAATTAGATCTAATTTCATTCTAGACCTGAATTATGTTTGATTTTAATGAATCAAATCTGGCTTTAACCAATCCGGGTAAGGCATCCATACAATAAAATGGACCAATACCTTCCTGAGTGAAAGAAGCCGATACACATCCTTGAATGGCAGATTGTAAAGGTTCGTGAATTGTCCGTAAACCAGCTAAAAAACCGCCGCAAAACGAATCCAATGATCCCGTTGGATCTATCATCGCTGAATTATAAGAAGGAATATTGTATTTTCTTTTAATAATATGATCGTATAGGAAATATCTGCGATTATTCGTAAATATCGTGATATATTCACAGCCAAATGCTGTCAATGCTTCAGCCATTTCCCATAGATCAGATGTCCGCCCCAGGAATAAGTCTCGAATTTGTTTCTCAGTGCAAACAAACGAATTTATTCCCTTTAATACAGTCCCAATCCGTTCCCAATAAATAGTAGCCATATACTCATCAGATGCTAAAAGGCTGATTGTCACCACATGACCCTGACGTAAATGCGAAGGGATACGTGTTTGAGAGGAGAAATCCATTGGACAAATATGCGCCGCAGTAACATCAAGGTAATCAAATGGAATGTCTTTTAATTTTATTGATCTTTCATGATTAAGTAAATTAAAGGACTGATTTGAGGCAGACTGAAATCCAAGCAAGGTCTTTGGAAAAGGTTGACCAACTCTTGAAAAGTGTGAAAGCGGATTATCATATACAGGTTGATCAAATGCAGGATACGCAACAAAATTTCTTTGTTCCAGACTTTCGGTGACAATCTGTATCCCGCGAATATCCAAATTACGATTTTGGATCTTCCTTAACCATTCCTGAGGATAATTTTCATTTATTCTGGCAATCAGACCGATGTTTTGGTCCCAAAGTGCCAATCCAGCCGCTGTATATAAGAGATTTCCCCCCAATATATCCACTGCCACACGACCATCCGGTAAAACCAGGTAGTCTCTAGTCAATGTACCTGCAATGACAAATCGAAGAAATGGTGGTGAAATACCCATGGTTTCCTATTTTCTACAACAAGAAAAAAGGATCAGCACTTATGATTTTTCGCCTAGATCTGCGATTAACTTAAGAACCCCTAAAACACCCAACCCTACTTTAACACCATCTCCAGCATTTATCTTTGGGGTCATTTGTCTTTGTTCTGCTCTCTGAATTAGGACAAATGCTGCAAAAAGCCCACTCACTAATCCAACGATTCCGCCAATTAATATATATTTTTTTTTCCAGTCAAGCTCTTGTTGCATGCGAATACCTATCCTTATTTAGAAACTCGTTTTGTAAAACTGAGACCTTTTTTCAGCCCATAAGTTTTACTTTGAAAACTAATGAATGGAGCAGACACTTTTTCAGAGAAGTTCCACATCCAAAGTGCAATTTTTAACAAAATCAAATTCAAATTCTTAATCGGCACAGGGATCCAATTGATTAACTTACCCATTCCAATAATCAAGGCAATTAATAGTGCCAAAAAAATTATCCAGAAGAGCATTAAAGGAATTGACAAATAAATAATGGAAATATTAGCCCAATGATGCACATTAACACTTCCAGGCCCACTGGCAATGGAAACCATAATTGCTAAAACAAGAAAAACCAGAATTGAAAAAGCTAATGGTAAATATACTTGGGTCAATAATTCATTTCTGGATTTCTGCTTTGGAGATTTTTTAATTGTTTCGCTAGTAAAGTCCATAAAATTATTTTAGCATGCTTTGGATAGAATTTAATAATAAATACAATCCAATCGGTTCCGGTATGCTACCAAATCAATGATTGACCTGGCAACACCAGACTGGATTGCTGCTTCAGCGACTGCGCTTGATTCCCACGCACATACGCGAGGATCCAATGCTTTTGGGACAATATAATCTCTCCCAAACTCCAAATGATCAATATTATATTTTTTTAGGACATCAGAAGTAACTTTTTGTTTAGTCAGACTCGCCAGGGCATTAGTTGCAGCAATTTTCATTTCATCATTAATTTGTGTCGCATGTACATCTAATGCGCCACGAAAAATAAACGGGAATCCGAGCACATTGTTAATTTGATTTGGCAAATCAGATCGCCCAGAAGCCACAATTGCATCCGGCCTTGTTTTTTTTGCGAGGTCAAAATTTATTTCAGGTTCCGGGTTTGCCATTGCAAATATAATCGGATTTGAAGTCATCTTTTTGATCATTTCAGCACTTAATACATTTGCCACTGAAAGACCAATAAAAACGTCTGCATCAGCTATAACTTGGTCCAGTTCGCCCGGTTGTTCTCCCTGAGCAAATTTTTCTTTTTCAATAAACATCGCTTGTGTTCTGCCTTTATAGACGAGACCTTCGATGTCACACATCCAAATGTTTTGTCTTGGTACACCCAGTTTAATCAATTGATTGGCGCAAGAGATGGCTGCTGCTCCTGCACCCGAAAAGACAACTTTTATTGTGCTCAATTTTTTATTAATTAATTCCAACGAATTCAACAATGCAGCACCCAGAATAATAGCAGTACCATGTTGATCATCATGAAAAACAGGGATATCCAGTCTTTTCTGTAATTCCCTTTCGATATAAAAACATTCCGGCGATCGAATGTCTTCTAAATTAATTCCCCCAAAAGTTGGTGAGATCGCTTCTACCACATCGATAAATCGATCAGGATCGATTGTATCTACTTCAATATCAAAAACATCAATCCCTGAAAACTTTTTGAAAAGGACTGCTTTGCCTTCCATTACTGGTTTTGAAGCTAACGCACCTTTGTTTCCCAGACCCAAGATAGCAGTACCATTGGATATGACCGCTACAAGATTACCTTTATTTGTATACTTGTAAGCAAGTTCTTTATCATTAGCTATTTCTAAAACCGGGTATGCCACTCCAGGAGTATAAGCTAAAGACAAATCTCTTTGGTTTTCCATTGGTTTACTTGGAATTACGGACAATTTACCAGGTATACCATCCAAACAATGATAGTCGAGCGCTTCTTGTTTTGTAATTGGCTCCATCACATTTCCTTTTATGAAGAGGTGCGTAAATTTTCGAAACTAACCAAAATAAATATATTTCATTTAGTGTAACAATGAAATCATATTCTAATCAATTTCTACTCTCAAAAGGCGATCCTTACCACTATAATCTTGTAAAATTCGAATTTCACATTTTGGAAATATTTGGTTTGCAAAGTCTGCAATTCTTTCACCCTGGTCAAATTGAATTTCCAAAAGTAACAAACCAGGTCTTAAAATCTTGTTTTTTGATTGAATTAATAATCTTTCTATGATTTCAGTACCGTTTATTCCTCCGTCTAAAGCTAATTTGGGTTCAAATCGTGCATGAACTAACCCAATAACATCTTGAGAGGGAATATAAGGTAAGTTTGCGCAAATTAAGTCAAATTTGCCATGTAAACTTTGGGCTAAGTCGCCATTTATTAAAGATATCGAATGTATATTTAGTCGTTTCTCATTGATTTTAGCAATTTGGATCGCTTGAAATGATATATCGACTCCAACTGCAGTACTTCCAGGTAAATTTTTAAGTATGCTCAATGCAATACAACCCGAACCGATACCAACATCTAATAACCTGATCTTCTTGTGTTGCTTTTTTCCCCAGAGTAATGCTTCCTCGACTAACATCTCGGTCTCTGATCTGGGAATGAGAACATTTGGTGTGATAACGAAATTCAAACCGTAAAACTCGGAATTTCCAAGAATATAAGAGAGCGGTTGGCGGTGAATGAGTCTGTCAAGATAGTCGGATAGTTTATCAATCTGTTTTGAACTTAAAATAAAATCTGGATTCATCAGAATCCAGGCAAAATCTTTTTCTAACACTGATTTTAGTACGACGTTTACTTCAATATCTGGTTCAGTGCTGACAGGTCGCAATGACCTGATTGCACTAAGTCGCCATTCGCCTAATTTAGTCGTCATCCTCGCCTATCGTAGACAAACGATCGGTTTCATTTTGCATTCTAAGTTCATCAATGAAAACGTCAATTTCTCCATCCATGACCGATGGTAAATTATAAGAAGAAATATTGATCCTGTGATCAGTGACTCGGTTTTGAGGGAAATTATAAGTGCGAATTTTTTCCGAACGATCCCCGGAACCAACTTGAGATTTCCGATCTGCATCATATGCATTTTGTCTTTTTTCTAACTCGAGCTCATATAGTTTAGCCCTTAAAATACCCATTGCCCGAAGTCTGTTTTGGAGCTGAGAGCGTTCATCCTGACATGAGACAACAATCCCGGTTGGGAGGTGTGTAATTCTAACTGCTGTGGAGTTTTTCTGAACATTTTGTCCGCCGGCTCCAGCAGAAATATATACATCAATGCGCAGATCGTTGTTATTGATATCCACATCAAATTCTTCAACTTCTGCTAATACTGCTACAGTTACAGTCGATGTATGGATACGTCCGGATGATTCGGTTGAAGGGACGCGCTGAACTCGGTGAACTCCAGATTCAAATTTAAGTCTTGAGTATGCACCATCCCCCTTGATCATAAATGAGATTTCTTTTAATCCGCCAATCCCAATTTCATTTTGGCTGGCTACTTCAACCTTCCAACGGCGTTTTTCTGCATATCTTCCATACATTCGGAACAACTCTGCTGCAAATAAAGCTGCTTCATCTCCACCAGCGCCTGCTCTTATTTCCATGATTACATTACGTTTATCGCGTGGATCGGATGGAACAAGTAAAGCTTTTATTTCACTTTCGAGTATTTCGAGTTGAGGTTCCAGAGTTCGCAAATCTAATACGGCTAACTCACGTAATTCGGCATCGTCAATGTCAATGATTTGGTTGGCTTCTTCAATCTGTTTGGCAATTTCCCGATATTGTCTCGCTTTTTCAAAAACATCTTCGAGCTCTGACTTTTCTTTTGAAATTTCAACAGCACGATGATAATCATCACCAACATTTTCTAAAGCGGATGCTAATTCCAGATATTTTTCTTCGATTGATTTAATTTTTTCTAACATGGAACTTTCCATTGAAATTTAATATTTATCAAAGCGAAATTATACCAGTTACGAAGCAAAACGTCAGGATAGCGAATCTTGATCGCAAAGGTTAATTTTCTTATTTATCTTTTCTGAATCAGTACTTTATCCATATCTACCTGAAATGTAGTCTTCAGTTTCTTTATTTCTGGGACGCATAAATAGATCGATCGTTTTGTTAAATTCCACTATTCTACCAATCCTTTTTTCAGGAATATCCAGATCAATATTCATAAAAGCCGTGAAATCTGATACACGGCTTGCCTGTTGCATATTATGAGTCACAATGACGATAGTGTAATTTTCCTTCAACTCCCACATGAGTTCTTCAATTTTGGCGGTTGCTATTGGGTCTAATGCTGATGCCGGCTCATCCATAAGAATCACATCTGGTGATATTGCAAGTGCTCTGGCAATGCATAGCCTTTGTTGTTGACCACCTGAAAGTGCGTAAGCGCTTTGATGTAACTTATCCTTGACTTCATCCCAAAGAGCTGCTTTTACCAGGCAATATTCAACCAATTCGTCCAAATTGCCCAAAAACCGATTTACTTTTGCACCAAACGCTACATTTTCATAAATACTTTTAGGAAATGGATTGGGCTTCTGAAATACCATTCCAATTTGTCTGCGAATTTTCACTGGGTCAACTGAGGGCTTATAGATATCCACACCATGATAAAGAACTTTCCCCTCTGAGGACGTTCCAGGAATTATTTCATTCATCCGATTTAAAGAACGTAACAGTGTGCTTTTTCCACAACCGGAAGGTCCAATGAATGCAGTAATTTGATTTTTCGGAATTCGGAGATTAATATTTTGAATAGCAATTTTTTTATCATATCTGATCAAAAGATCCATTATTTCAAAAACCACAGGTTCAAAGGATGAGCCATTATTCAGAATTGGTTCAGAACCAAAATAATTATTTGTTTTCACCACTTGACCTCGAATTTATTTCGTAAAAAGACTGCAATTCCATTGAGCAAAAATAATAATACTAACATCACGATAATTCCGGCACCAGCCAGATGAATTCGGTAATCTGCCTGGGGTAAGGTGATCCAGTTATAAATTTGAATAGGAATAACCGTGAATTTATCCCAAATAGACTCAGGCAAAAATGGAACATAGGTGAATGCACCCATAATAATCAACGGGGCAGTCTCACCAATTGCTCTACTTAGAGATAAGATCATGCCCGTTAAAATCCCTGGCATGGATATTGGCAAAATTAAAGTTGAAATTACATGCCATTTGGTTGTTCCAAGCGCATAACCTGCTTCACGAATTGAAGAAGGGATTGCTCTAATGGCTTCTCTCGAAGAGATAATAACAACTGGTAGGATTAAGAGAGTCATGGTCAAGGCACCCGCGACCATGCTCCTGCCAAACGGCAAATGAATTTCCAACCATGGAATGGTAAACAAGTTGAAAATGAGTCCACCTGAAGAACCATCATTAACAGGAATATTAAATGTGGAGACTAACCAGCTGTTTGGTGAAAATAAACCAAACATTCGACCAAATACCATTAATCCCAACATACCAAAGACGATCGACGGGACTCCAGATAAATTATTGACGTTCAAATTGATAAAATCAGTCAGCTTATTCTTAGGTGCATACTCTTCCAAATAAATGGCTGCGCCCACACCTATCGGAAAACTAAACAACCCTGTCAGCAAAGTCACAATTAAACTTCCCACAATAGCCGATTTCATACCTGCTTCCTCTGGAAAACGGGAGTGGTAATTCGTAAAAATTTGTGATTTTAACCAGGGTCCACCTTCAATGCCGACGTCAATCAATAAGACTGCCAGCATGAACAAGCCAAATAAGATTGCAAGAACCAATGTTAAATAAAATATCTGTCCAAGCTTTTTTCTTAATTCAATTTTCTCACGATAAACAAATTCTCTTTCTGTTATCTGGTCTGAATTCATTAGTTGTAGACCTCCCTAAATCGTTTAACGATCAAATCGCTAATAATATTCATTAAGAATGTCATTACAAATAACGTTGCCCCCACGGCAAAAATTGATTGTCCATTAATCGAACCGGCAGGTGCATCTCCAAAACTAACCTGAACAATGAAGGATGTCATTGTCTGTACACTCTCTAAAGGATTCCATGTTAACCTGGGAGTTGCCCCCGCAGCGATAGTAACTGCCATCGTTTCGCCAATAGCTCGCGATATCCCCAAAATAAATGCAGAAATAATTCCACTTAATGCTGCTGGTACGACAACTTTTGTTGAAACCTCAAATTTTGTCGCCCCCAACGCATAGGCACCTTCCCTTAAAGATCTTGGCACGGCTCGCATTGCATCCTCACTAATTGAAGCCACAGTAGGAATGATCATAATTCCAACAACAATCGCTGCGCTAAGCGCGTTGAAAAATCTCACCTCGACACCTAAAGTGTCTTCAAAGAAACTAATTATTAAAGGTGTTATGAAAGAAAGTGCAAAATATCCATAGACAACAGTCGGCACACCTGCGAGAATTTCCAGCAAAGGTTTTACGACATTTCGAATTCTTGAACTTGAATATTCACTTAAGTAGATCGCGCTACCTAAACCAAGCGGAATGGCGATTAATGCTGATATCACTGCAATTAACAAGGTCCCCTGAATTAATGGACGAACTCCAAAATTCTCAGGAACAACTTTTGATGCGAGCGGTCGCCAATTTGTACCAGTAAGAAAAGTCCACAAATTTACTTCAGGTCTCATAAAAAAGGAAATTGCTTCGGAAAATAACGCAAAGATAATACCAATAGTGATAAAGATTGACAAAATACCACACACAAACAAGCTAATTGCGATTAGTTTTTCTTTTATTCCTGAGACTTCTCCATAATTTAAAAAAGAGAAAAAAGAGTGCTTTTTCTTTGTATTTTGATTGTATGAATTGGAAAGAGACATTTGAATTTCCGTTTCTCATCATTTGAAGGGACAGGTAAATTAGCCTGTCCCTTTTTATTTTTAGTTCGATTAGATTATTGAATTGATGATGCTAAGAGATCTAGATTTGATTCATAGGTTCCAGTCGGAGGCATTGAATAACCTACATCGCTCATAATTTTTGAACCACCTTGATCACTGAAGAAGAACTTTACAAAAGCAGCTACTTGGGGTTTTTCCAGTAAACTTGCTTTATTGACATAGATAAATAACGGACGGGAAAGCGGGTTGTAACTGCCATCTTGTACGGTCTGATCAGAGGGCAGAACTGCAACTCCGGCTTCATCGACAACAGCAACTGCACGAACTTTATCCTGCGCACCTACATAATATGCATAACCAAAGAAACCGAAAGCATATTTTTCATTTTCGATACCATCCAGTAAGACATTATCATCACTGGAAAAGGTCGTGTTGTCATCCTGGCGCAAATCCTCATCACCAGATGAACCCTTCACAATTTCTATCATATAATCGCGTGTGCCTGAATCCGGATCTGGAATGAAGAAAAGTATTTCTTCATCAGGATAACTGGGATCTAAGTCAGACCATTTTGTTATTGTGCTGCTTGCACCCAGCAATTGTGCAATTTGGTCAACAGTGACACTTTTCAACCAATCATTTTCAGGGTTAACCATGATTGTCAATCCATCCATTGCAACTGTGAATTCAACGTATTCAACATTGTTTTCTTTACAAATTTCAATTTCTGAATCTTTAATTGGTCTTGAAGCATCACTGATATCAGTTTCCCCAGGACAAAATTTCTTGAATCCCCCACCAGTTCCGGATAAACCCACGGAAATTCGGACATTCGGTGCCACTTTTGTAAATTCTTCTGCAACCGCTGTGGTTATTGGATAAACAGTACTGGAACCATCGATCACCACATCACCACTTAATTCTGCCAGGCCAGGAATAATGTCACCTGAAGATGCTGTCGTTGGAGTCATGTCGACAACAGAATTCCCCTCATTCTCTGCAGAAGTAGCAGCCAAAGTTGGAGTTTTATCTGTGGGTGATGTTGCATTACCTGCCGAACATGCTGATAGGAGCACTGCCATTAATACCAAAATAGATCCGAGTGAAAAAATCTTACGATAAATCATTTTTCCTTCTCCTGTATAAATTTTTTTATAGTGTCATTGTAAAAGGTGAGTTTAAAATTTGGTTTATCGATAGGTTAACGTTTCAATAAGGAATCAATGATATCTTTTAATCAAAACCACCATTTATTAATGATAAATTTCACCTTATTTTTCCCATTTTTATAGATTCGAGATAAAAACACACTCAGTTTTGAATTGTTTTCTTGTTTACGTATAAAAATGAATTGTTAACAGAACTGCATTTGTCTCAAATTTTCTTTACAGTTTATTAACATGATCATGACATTTTGTTAAGACGATATTGATATGATTTGACAGAGGTAAAAATCCATTACTTGTTTCGTATTTACCACGATTAAGATAGAATTAGAAAATCTTATTTTTTTTGTTTGGAAGGATAGATGGATCCAAAAATACGAGTCACAAATTTCAATTTTTTTTATGGTAAGTTTCAAGCTTTAAGAAACGTAAATATTCAAATTCCAGCAAATGAAATCACTGCGGTTATTGGTCCATCCGGATGTGGTAAGAGTACGTTTGTTCGATCATTTAATAGAATGAATGACTTGATTGCTTCAGTCTCAATGAATGGGCAAATTTTCCTGGATGATGAAAATATTCTGGAGTTAAATCCTGTTCTACTCAGGAAAAAAATTGGTATGGTTTTTCAACGACCAAACCCTTTTCCAAAATCAATATTTGAGAACGTTGCCTACGGTCCGCGAGCTCATGGTATAAAAAACAAAACCGAATTAGAAAGCATCGTAGAAAAAAGTCTTGTCGATGCTTTTTTATGGGATGAAGTGAAAGATGATTTAAATAAATCCGGACTTGCTTTATCTGGTGGCCAACAACAACGCTTATGTATCGCTAGGGCTTTGGCGGTTAAACCAGATCTAATTTTGATGGATGAACCCGCATCTGCCCTGGATCCGATCGCCACGATGAAAATTGAAGAACTATTACAGGATTTGAAAATAAAATATACAATCTTAATTGTCACACATAATATGCAACAGGCAGCTCGTGCATCGGATTTCACCGCGTTCTTTAGCATGCATGAAGATCGTTCAGGTTATTTGGTTGAATTTGGAGAAACACAGAAGATTTTCACAAATCCTAGCAATAAAATTACCGAGGATTATATAACTGGTAGATTTGGTTAAAATAAAAGTTTAATAAAAGAGGAAAAAATGGCGAGAAAACTTTTTGCACGAAAAGTACAAAATATTCAGGATGAAGTCCTTTTACTCGGTAGCATGGTGGAAGAAGCAGTAACAAAATCTGTTGTTACTTTAAAAAACAGAGATTTTAATCTGGCCA
Organism: Chloroflexi bacterium HGW-Chloroflexi-8; assembly: GCA_002841995.1. GTDB lineage: Bacteria > Chloroflexota > Anaerolineae > Anaerolineales > Anaerolineaceae > UBA6170. Next base: position 16,426 of record PHBS01000010.1, on the reverse strand, counting down.
AGCAAATTTACCACGATGATATTTTGTTAAATGATAAGCGCTATGCCATCGAAAACGCCATTTTAATCGTGATCGCCACACAGCAACCAATGGCCAGAGATCTACGTCAATTAGCATCGATGCTGGATGTAATTACCGAACTAGAACGAATGGGCGACTACGCAAAAGGTATAGCAAAGGTAACAATTAAGCTCCAAAATCTAGATATCAAACTCCCAATAAATGAAATCGAGATGATGGCTGAACTGGCTGTCGGCATGTTGCACAAAGCCTTAACTGCTTTTATTGAAGGTGATTCTCAGACCGCAGCTCAAATACCATATGAAGACGATGCGGTCGATAAACTATACGAAAGTATTTACCATAAAAGTGTCGAACTCATGATGTCGGACCCTGAAAATATCGATCATTCCAATTTAATTATGTGGGTCGGGCATAATCTGGAAAGACTGGCCGACCGGGTAACAAATATCTGTGAACGGACAGTTTTTATTTCCACTGGCGAATTGATGGAACTCGAAATTGACGAGGAAGATGAAGATCTGGAAACAGAATGAGAAACTGGCAAAAAACGCTTCAAATTGAAGCGTTTTTTGTTGCATTCTTGTCGGTAAATCATCATAATGTACAAAAGAATTAACTTTTTGGAGAAAAAATGGCCAACCAAGAGAAATCTCTCATCCAAATGTATGTATCTAAATTACTATCCAATCAAATCGATTACCTGGACTCTCAGCTTGTTGGGATTCAACAAGGCGGATCAGATGAATTTATTCACCACACCAGGGTTATGAGTCGCAGGATGAGGGCAACAATCGAGGTTTTTTCATCATATTTGCCCAAAAAGAAGGCTAAGATTTGGCTTTTCCACCTCAGAAATCTTACTAGGTCTTTAACAAAAATTCGCGATTTGGACGTACAGATCATTTTCCTTGAGAATATGATTTCCAAAATCGAAAATCAACACTTCATTCAAGGTGTAAGCCGGGTTTTATTAAGAAAAAAGCAAAAAAGAGATTCTTACAATACTCTGGCAAATCGCACAGTCGAAGAATTCATGATCGCAAAGACTAACTCAGAAATTCACGAATTTGTACAAGCCAACCATTTTCAGGATGAGACTTTTTATCCAACTCAGAAACTCAGTGAAATCGCCATTACCCATATAGAAGAAGGTATGAAGAATTGTTTTTCTTATGCGCCATTTATCACTAATCCAGACAATATTAAACAATTGCACAATTTACGAATAGCTTTTAAGAATTTAAGGTATTCTGTGGAACTTTTTCAAGACATATATCCTTCCCTGACACAATTCCTGGACATTATGAAACAATTTCAGGATGAGCTTGGGAAAATACATGACTGTGATGTATGGCTAGTAGACCTGGCTCGCTTCGGTGTCAAAGAATTGAAAAAAATAGAAGCATTTTATGGACAAACAGGTCCTTATAATTTTATTAAACCTGGCTTGGATTATCTGATAGCAGAAATACAGCTTACAAGAAATGACACTTATAATATTTTTATTCAACATTGGAATGAGCAGTTCCAAAGACAATTCTGGACCCGGTTGAGAGAACAATTTGTTCAATTTCCTGCATTTGAATTGATTGATGAACAAAAATTGGAACTGATTATTCCTGATTAATGTGTTCAAAATATTGTTTTGTATATTCAGAAACGAATTCAATATATACAGTTCCTATAAATTGTTAATTTATTATTGACATACAGAATTTACAATGGGATTACACAACTTGTGTGAAATTTATAGGAGGTAAATATGGACATGGAAAAATTTACCCAAAAATCCCAGGAAGCATTGATTAAAGCGCAACAATTAGCGCAGGAATATCATCACCAAAGCATAGAACCAATCCACTTGTTGGGAGCATTGGTTTCTCAGGATGAAGGAATTGTTCAGGCAATTGCAACAAAAGTGGCCGGAAGTGTTCTTGCTTTACGAGAATCAGTATTTCAAGAAATAGACAGGCGACCAAAAATCACAGGTTACACATCGGAAATCGGTTTTTCTCGGCCGGCAATCGACATTCTAAATTCAGCTGAAAGATTTTCGAAAGGCATGAAAGATGATTTTGTTTCTGCCGAACACATATTATTAGCACTTACCGAAAGCAGCGAAAAAGAATTATTAAAACAATTTGGGTTAACAAAAGACTCAATTTTGAATGCACTTAAGGATGTTCGAGGTAACCAAAGGGTAACTTCACAGAACCCTGAAGATGTATTCCAGGCGTTACAAAAATATGGTCGCGATTTAACTGCAATTGCCAGACAAGGGAAATTAGATCCTGTAATTGGTCGTGATGAAGAAATTCGGAGAGTTATCCAAATTCTCTCAAGAAGAACAAAGAATAATCCTGCATTAATCGGTGAACCTGGTGTTGGGAAAACAGCGGTCGTTGAAGGTTTGGCTCAAAGAATTGTTAAGAGAGATGTACCAGAAGGATTGAAGAACAAAATTCTTTTCCAATTGGATTTAGGTGCACTCGTTGCAGGTGCCAAATATAGAGGAGAATTTGAAGAGAGGTTAAAAGCAGTTTTGAAAGAAATCCAGGCTTCCAATGGTGAAATAATCCTGTTTATTGATGAAATGCACACAGTAATTGGTGCTGGCGCTGCTGAGGGGGCAATGGACGCAGGAAACATGCTTAAGCCAATGCTTGCAAGAGGTGAATTACATATGATCGGTGCAACAACTCTGGATGAATACCGAAAATATGTGGAAAAAGATGCTGCTTTAGAACGGCGCTTTCAACCGGTATTAATTGTTGAACCAAGTGTTGACGATACGATTAGTATCTTACGAGGTTTGAAACAAAGATATGAAGTCCATCATGGTGTCAGAATCACAGACGGAGCCGTCATAGCTGCAGCAACTTTATCCAACCGATATATTCCAGATCGAAAATTACCCGATAAAGCGATTGATTTGATCGATGAATCTGCCGCAAGACTGAGAACCGAAATCGATTCCAAGCCGCAAAAACTTGACAATTTAGACCGAGAAATTATGCAATTGGAAATAGAACAGCAAGCCCTGGCAAAAGAAAAAGACAAAGGTTCTATTGAAAGATTATCAAACATAGAGAAAGAACTGGCAAATTTAAAGGAAGATTCTGATCAATTGACAATCCGTTGGAATACTGAAAAAAATGCGATTTCTGAATTGAGAAGTATTAAGGAAAAAATTGACGATACACAAATTGAAATCGAAAAAGCTGAAAGAAACGCGGATCTCGAGACTGCTGCTCGACTTCGATATGGAACATTAATGGATTTACAAGATAAGCAAAAGAAGTCGGAAGCAAATTTGAAGAAAATTTTAGAAGAAGGTGCCCTATTAAAGGAAGAAGTCGATTCAGAAGAAATTGCTGAAGTTGTATCGAATTGGACCGGAATCCCTGTTTCACGCTTATTAGAAGCCGAAATGGCTAAATTGATTCAAATGGAAGAGAATTTACATAAGAGAATTGTCGGACAGGATGAAGCAATCCGCATTGTCTCCAATGCCGTTCGGCGAGCAAGAGCAGGCATTCAAGATCCTAACCGGCCTATTGGTTCATTCATTTTTCTAGGACCTACGGGTGTGGGTAAGACAGAATTAGCGAGAGCATTAGCAGAATTTTTATTTAATGATGAACATGCAATGGCTAGAATAGACATGAGTGAGTATCAAGAAAAACATACTGTCTCAAGATTAGTAGGTGCCCCTCCAGGATATATTGGTTATGATGAAGGAGGCCAATTAACTGAAGCCGTCAGACGTCGACCTTACAGTGTAGTTCTGTTTGACGAAATTGAAAAAGCTCATCCGGAAGTATTCAACATTCTTTTACAATTATTGGATGACGGCCGATTAACAGATGGCCAAGGACGAACGGTTGATTTTCGAAATACAATAGTAATCATGACCAGTAACTTAGGAAGTGAATTATGGTCGAATTCAAAAGATGTTTCGAAAGAATCAGTAAATGCCATTTTAAGAAACCACTTCAAGCCAGAATTCTTGAACAGAATTGATGAAATTATCGTTTTTCATTCATTGAGCAAAGAACAAATCGGTGAAATTGTAAAAAAGCAATTGGTTTTAGTACAAAAGCATTTAGATGAAAAAGATATTCATTTGAGTTTCACAGATAATGCAATTAATTTTCTGAGCGAAGTTGGCTATGATCCAGATTATGGAGCTCGACCACTAAAAAGAGCGCTTCAACGCGAATTACTGGATATTCTCGCACTCAAAATTTTAGCAGGCGAAATTCATGAAGGCGACCAAATCAACGTCGATTATATGAATGAAAAACTAACCTTCAGTGTTTCTTCATCAAATTAAAAGGTTCAATTTGGGTACTAAAAGAATCTCGTCGTTAATTCATCGAGATTCTTTTAATATTTAACTTACTCCAAAAAATAAATCGGATTCCTTGGATTCTCCAGGAGTTGGTTCTGGATATGCTCGCATGAACAACTCTTTACTCCCAAAGATCGCTCTCAACCAACCCATGATTCCCCCCCCAGTCCTTGACCCACCTTGACTGATATGGCAGGCCGATGCTTCGTTTCGTAATTTCGCGTATTTGACATAATTAACTTCTGCCTGGATCGGAAAATCAACCTCCGCAATAGCTTGGAGATCAATATCGTGATTTGTGCCAAATTTTCTAGGATTCTTGCCAAACAATTTTAAAATACGAACAGACCATCTCAAAAATCCACGAGGAATTGTTTGATAATATAACTTCTGTGGAAGAAATTCTTGCCCGGATTGTTGTTTTGATTTTTTTTCAGTATAAAAAAATTGAAATGCCATTTTTGTTGCTTCATGAATACGGATGTGATCTGGGTGGTGATAACCTCCAATTGGATCAAAAGTAATAACCACTTGAGGTTGAATTTTCTTAATTTTTTTATAAATTTTTAAAGCTATTTCCTCAACAGGAGTTGCCCAAAGCGACTGAGGGTTTTGATTATGAATAGAACCAGGCATCCCAGAATCTCGATAATTTAGAAAGATTACTTCTTTCAAGCCTAATTTCTTTGCCGCACAATGTAATTCGAACTCTCTTCGATCAGCTGGGTCGTTAAAACCAAGCATAAATTTCTCATCCATTTCGCCAACTTCCCCTCTGGTGGCACAAATTAAATAAACATCAGCACCTTCTTGAGCATATTTTGCTAATGTTCCACCTATTCCAAATGTCTCATCATCCGGGTGAGCCAGGACCGCTAAAAGAATTCGTTTCCTGAAATTTTTATTTTTCAAATCCAAATTAGTCATCTGCGCTTCCAATTTCGTTAATAATTCATTTGGCTTGGGTCAATTGAATTTACCCAGCCATTTGTTCCACCATGTAAATTAAAAGCATTGTCGAAACCTTGAGATCTTAGTTTGCGAACAACACGTTCTGAACGTATTCCGTTCCTGCAAATAAAAACAAGTGGTATTGTCTTATCCAGTTGGTCCATTTGAGAAATTATTCTCTCGTAAGCAATATTCACAGATCCTGGAATTTCTACAATCTCACGCTCTACTGGATCACGAACATCGATTAAACTAATTTTTTCACCGGATTTTATTTTCATGGCCAAATTGACTGGATCCAATTGCCATTCCATTGGTATAGGCTTTTCTTGCGCTTCATGAACTGCACAAAAAACAGCCGTGTCTTCCAGATTCAAAATAGTCGGGTGCTCACTACAAATGGAACATGCGGGATTTTTTCGCAATTTAATTTCCTGCAAAGACAAATCCAAAGCATCATAAAGAAATAATTTCCCATAAGCAGGTTCGCCTATACCCAATATTATTTTTAGTACCTCGGAGGCTTGTATTGTGCCAATAGTTCCAGGTAAAACTCCAAATACACCACCTTCTCCACAAGTAGGAATTAAACCGGGAGGAGGGGGAGTTGGGAAGATACAACGATAGCAAGGACCTTTTGTGGCATCGAATACGCTGATTTGCCCTTCGAAACGAAAGATCGATCCATAAACGTATGGTTTCTGGTTAAGAACACAATAATCGTTCAATAAATACCTTGTTGCAAAATTGTCACTTCCATCAACAATAACGTCATATTGTTTTGCAATCTCTTCAATATTTGTTGAAGAAATGTAATCAGAATAAGTCTGTATTTCCACCAAGGGATTCAAATCATTGAGGCGAAGCTTAGCAGAATCTACTTTCAATTGATCGATTTGGCTATTTCCATGCAAGATTTGCCTTTGTAAATTGGAAGAATCTACAACATCAAAATCAACTAGACCTATCCTACCAATGCCCGCAGCAACCAAATACAAAGAAATAGGAGACCCAAGTCCACCAGCCCCAACAATCAACACCGAAGCCATTTTTAACTTTTCTTGACCTTTTAAACCTACCTCCGGAACCATTAAATGTCTTGAATAACGCAGTATTTCTTCCTGGGTTAAAATAGTTTTCATAATTCTCCAAAAATTTATTGCATCGCTTGATCATACCAAAAAAACTTATAAAATCACAAAACAAATAAAAAGATTTGCTCGTTTGTTTCCATTTGGTTGTAATGATAAAATGATTTTATGCATATTATCATGACACATGAACAGGCAGATTTCGATGCAGTAGCTTCGTTGCTTGCTGCTGCTTTGCTTCAGAGGGAAGCATATGCATTGGTTCCAAAAAAAATGAATCGCAATGTGCAATCATTCATTGACTTATATGGTGATGAACTCCCTTTTTATAATATCAAACAATTACCACAACATAAAATTGAAAAAATCACCTTGGTTGACACTCAGGCGTTGGTTACCCTTAAAGGAATGGCAAAGAAATTGGCTGTTCACGTCGTGGATCACCATTCAAGAAAAGAAGATTTTTCTTCAGATTGGACAAGTGTATTTGAAAATACTGGCGCTTGTGCCACAATCCTTACTGAGGATTTACGGAAAAATAATGTCCAAATAAATACGATCCAGTCAACATTATTATTGCTTGGAATTTATGAAGACACTGGATCACTTTTTTATGCATGTACGACTTCCAGAGATTTGATGGCAGCAGCCTTTCTTTTGGATAATGGGGCGAATTTATACATAGCTAATCAATATCTTAATCCCCCGCTTTCAGATGAGCAAAAAAACATCTACAATTCTTTATTGAGTAACGCAAAGTATCATGAAATACTTGGAAATCGAATAATCATTGCGATGGCAGATGCTGAAGATCTGAACCAAGAGATCTCAAGCATTGCACATAAGATTCGCGATTTACTGGATCCGGATGCATTATTCCTTTTGGTAAAGACCTTTGAAGGTATCCGGTTTGTTGCTCGGTCCACTACAGATCAAATAAATGTAAGGAAAATTGCTCAATACTTTGGCGGAGGAGGTCATCCCCGAGCAGCTGCGGCATTAATTCAAACAACAAACAAGATTCCTTCTTTGGATGCTGAATATACTAAATTGATCCAGATTCTCCCCAAATTTATTGAACCAACCATAAAAGTTGCTCAAATTATGTCAAAGAATCCTTTATTAATCACACCTCAAACCAGTGCAACAGACGCAGCTCAATTGATGCAACGATATGGTTATGAAGGGTATCCGGTAGTCGAAAATGGCATTATTGTTGGTTTATTAAATAGAAGAAGCGTCGATCGGTCAATTCGCCATAAACTGAATTTGAAGGCATTCAGTCTAATGGAAGCAGGTAATTTTTTTGTTGACGAAAATAGCTCATTGGAAGATGTTCAAAAAGCCATGACTGAATCTGGGTGGGGACAAATCCCTGTTATCTCATCAGAAACTCGACAAATTATAGGAATTGTGACTCGAACCGATTTGATAAAAGCCTTTGGAAATTCAAAAATTCAAAATGGTGGTAATCAAAATTTAACCCCTTTATTAAAAAAAACACTTTCACGAGAAAGAATTGCCTTTCTGGAACTTATTGCTGATCACGCCAGCCAAATGAAAATTCCAGTTTTTATTGTTGGCGGGTTTGTTCGTGACCTGATTCTGGAAAGACCTGGATTGGATATTGATATTGTGGTCGAAGGTGATGCGATTGAGGTGGCAAAATCCCTTCAAAACAGATACAAAGGCAAAATAAGCACACACAAAAGGTTTGGAACTGCAAAATGGATCATCAAAAATAATCAGATATTGACAATTGATTGGACCTATGGAGACCTTGAGGTTCACCCGTCAGAACTTCCTGAAAGCTTGGATTTCATTAGCGCAAGAACCGAATTCTATGATTTCCCAACAGCATTGCCTCAAGTAGAACGTTCGAGTATAAAACTTGATCTTCACCGAAGGGACTTTTCAATCAACACAATGGCTCTACGTCTGGATGGCCACCATTTTGGAGAATTGTATGATTATTGGGGTGGATTGGAAGATCTAAATGAAGGATTCATTCGTGTTCTTCATTCATTATCTTTCGTAGATGATCCCACACGATTAATTCGTGCAGTCCGGTTTGAACAAAGATTTAATTTTCAAATTGAACCCAGAACTTTGGAATTGTTAAGGGAAGCACTTGATTTAATTAACCAAGTATCAGGTGATCGAATAAGGCACGAACTTAACTTGATTCTCTTAGAAGCCAATCCAATTCCTGCTTTAATGCGATTGGAAGAACTTGATCTTACAAAGAGTATTCATCCACAATTAATGATCAATTCGGAGATAGCTGCTCAAATCAAAAAAGTTATTAAATTGCCTATACCCGATATTTGGAAGATTGATAGCAAGTTTGAAAATAATTTCGAAATCTTAAATGTAGCATATATTACCTGGTTCATGAATCTTGGAGATAATTACAAATCAATTTGCAAAAGGCTACGCATGTCCTCAAAAATAACTGAAGGATGCGTAAAAGCAACTGAAATGGATAGTCATTTTTATAACTTGGTTGACAAGCAACCCAGTGAAATTTCTGCATTTTTAACATCAATTCCGAATGAAGTTATATATATATTCCATGAAATTTCAAATGAACAAAAAATCAAAGAAGTCTTAGAAAAATACGTAACCCATTGGCAATTGGTAAAACCATTTACGAATGGCACAGATTTGCAAACATTAGGTATAAAACCAGGACCTGTTTATCGGAAAATCTTGAATCAACTGAGAGATTTATGGCTGGACGGATTGATTTCAAACGTTGATCAGGAATTGATAATCCTCGATGAGTTAATTAAAACTTCATAATTTATGAAAGATTATTTTGATCTTCCATATGTTAATTGGTCCGAATCAATTGTGTTTCGACAGGTCAAACGCTCCGATCTTCCCGCACTTGAGTGGGATGGAGAATACAAGCATTTAAGAAATGTTTACAAAAGTGCCTTTGAACGTCAATTAAAAGGTAGAAGTAAATTATGGATTGCTGAACATCAGGACTTTGGGTTGGTTGGGCAAGTATTCATCCAACTTTTTTCGACGAGAGTAGATCTTGCAAATGGAACGGATCGAGCCTATTTATATGCATTTCGTATTAAAGAACCATTCAGAAATAGTGGGTTAGGAACCAGGCTATTAAATCTGGTAGAGCAGGATCTTATCAACGAGCACTTTATTGAAACAACATTGAATGTAGCGAAAGACAATCCAAAGGCTATCCATTTTTATAAAAAAAACGGATATAAAATCGTTTCAGAAGAAACTGGAGAGTGGTCGTATCGTGACCATAATGATGTAATTCGACTGGTGATAGAACCAGCCTGGAAAATGACTAAGAAACTAATATAACTCATCCGAAAGAAGAATTCATTTCTGCAAATTCTTATCTTTCACTGATATAATTTCAAAATATTAAAAAAATATATTTGCTTTGACATTCTGCCATATATCCCTTAAAATTTGAGGGTTATATACGGCTATCAAAAATGCTTAAAGAAGGGTATGGTTCATGAAAGAATATAAATCCGAGTCAATCCGCAATATTACATTAGCATCTCATTCAGGTGCAGGAAAATCGATTCTTGGCGAAGCATTGCTTTTCTATTCCGGCGCTATCAATCGTATGGGAAAAATCGAAGATGGTTCAACAGTGTCAGATTTTGATGATGAAGAACATCGACGAAATATCACCATTTATACTTCGGTACTACCCGTTGAGTATAAAGATGTAAAGATTAACTTATTAGATACCCCTGGTTATACTGATTTTCTGGGGGAAGAAATAAGCGCTTTACGTGTCTCAGATGCTGCAATCATCATGGTTGATGCCGTTGCCGGTATTGAAGTAGGAACCGAACTTGCCTGGAATTACAGTGGCGAATTCAACCTTCCACGGTTTTTATTGATTAATAAAATGGACCGTGATAATGCTAACTTTCAAAAAATCCTTTCTGCATTTCAAGAAATGACAGACGTAAGATTAATCCCAATTCAATTACCTTGGGGTGAACAGGCTGACTTTAAAGGTGTTATTGATCTCATCAATATGAAAGCTGTTAAAGGTGTAGGCAATGAAATTGTTGAGATTCCCGCAGAATTTAAAGCTGCAGCTGAAGAAGCTCATATGGCTATTATCGAAGCTGCCGCTGAAGGCGAAGATAATTTGATGGAAAAATTCTTTGATGAAGGATCTCTAACCCCAGAAGAAATTGTCAAGGGGTTGAAGGCAGTTATGCGTACAGGAACATTTGTACCCGTTTTGGTATCTTCTGCCTCTCATCAAATTGGTATGGTTCCATTATTGGAAAACATCTTAAACCTTTTCCCTTCACCCGTAGAATCTGGACCTTTCAAAGCATTAAGTAAAGATGGTAGTGAAATTGAATTAAAAACCGATGATTCCGGTCCTTTGGCAGCTTATGTTTGGAAAACAACCGCAGATCCATTTGTGGGGAAACAAACCTATTTCCGTGTATATTCAGGCATTTTTAGTTCAGATTCCAGAGTTTGGAATCAGGACAAATTAGTTGAAGAACGCATTGGCAATGTTAGTATTCCTCGTGGCAAAGAAAGTTTTAATGTGAAAGTTGTACATGCCGGCGATATTGCTGTTGTACCAAAGCTTTCAGAGACTGTAACTGGCAATACTTTAGGGGATAAAGCTCATCCTGTCACACTACCTACCGCAAAATATCCGAATGCGTTATATCGTGTTGCCATTACCCCAAAAACACAAGCTGATTCAGCAAAAATAAGTACAGTACTGACCAGATTGTGCGAAGAAGATATGACTTTATCTTGGGTGAATGATCCCACAACTCGTCAGACTGTTTTACAGGGAATGGGTGATCAACACATTGACGTTGCAATTCGTCGTGCGTCCAGCAAATTCCAATTAAATGTAAATATCGCTGAACCAAGGGTTCCTTACAAAGAAACCATTTCAAAAGAAGGAATAGGCGTTTACCGTCATAAGAAACAAACAGGTGGTTCAGGACAATTCGGTGAAGTTCATCTAAAAGTACTTCCGCATGATGGTGAGTTTGAAATGACCTGGGATGTATTCGGTGGGGCTATTTCAACCTCATATTCATCATCTATCCAAAAAGGGATTTTGAGTACCATGAAAGATGGCATCATCGCTGGTTATCCTGTCTATGGCACAAGAGTTTCTGTTTTTGATGGGAAAGAACATCCCGTAGATTCAAAACCAGTCGCGTTTGAAATTGCTGGTCGTGAAGCTTTTAAGATTGCCTTCCAGGAAGCTGGACCGGTGTTGATGGAGCCAATCATGACTGTAAAAGTTACCGTTCCCGAATCCAATATGGGTGATATTATGGGTGACTTAAATACACGTAGAGCTCGTGTTCAAGGCATGGATACGGATCGTGGTCGCTCAGTAGTAATTGCCCAGATACCACTTGCAGAAATGTTGCGTTACACAACCCAATTACGATCTTTAACAGGTGGTCGAGGCATTTTTGATATGGAATTCGATCACTTTGAACGGGTTCCTGCCCATTTGCAGCAGGAAATCATTGAAGTTCACAAAAGAGAACTAGAAGAAAAAGAATAAATTTTTCAAAATAAAAAAATAGCCATAACGAATTATCTCGTTATGGCTATTTTATTAATACCTATTGAATAAATAGAACGTTTGTGCTATTATAATTATAGAGGTGAAAATGTACAATCCAAACCGATTTATTATTTTAGCAATTTTATTTGGGGTGGCATTTATACTTCTAAGTGCATCACTCTTGTCCAAACCTTTCGAATCTGTGGAAGCATCAGCAGATACGATAATCTCAACACAAATTGAACCGAAATTAACAGATTTAAGTGTTGTTAATTCAAATCAATCAAAAAGTAATGACGTAAATTGCACACTTCCTAAATCATATCCGGACTCAATTCAACAATGGTGCTCAATTATTGAAAATTTTAGTTTGAAATATGAAATTGAACCAGACTTGATAGCAGCGGTCATCCTTCAAGAATCAGGTGGTCAATCAGAAGCTTATAGTGCTTCAGGAGCAGTTGGACTGATGCAAATAATGCCTAAAGATGGTATTGCTGAAAATTTTCAATGCATTAATGGCCCTTGCTTTCGTAATCGACCTACGATGGAAGAACTCTTTAATCCAGATTTTAATATAGAATATGGAAGTAAAATGTTGTCAAATTTATATCAAAATCATGGGAATTGGCGAGATGCATTAAAATCTTATGGTCCGATGGATGTAGGATATTACTATGCTGACATCATCTTGGAAATTAAAAATAACTATCAGTGAGAAAGATTAAGAAATCATACTCAATTTAAAAAATGAAACGATTTAATATTATTCTTTTATGCTTTATCGGTCTGATGATTATTGGGTGCAAACCAGATGATTTGCGTAATATGGCAAGTAAATCTTTTTCTATTGAATACAATGGCGAACAATGCCTTCCGTTGGAATCGATCGTTCCGTCAAATGAAGAAATCAGTGTTTCTATATCCAATACAAGTGATCATGATTTCACCTGGTATGTTGTTATATTTCCCATTAATGAAAAACATGATCTTAAAGATAAAGACAATACTTTTTTTTCCGCCAGCGTTCCAGCAAAAAAAATAATGGAATTTACTTTCACCTCTCCGGTACTTACAGCCCGTTACGATACTTTATGTGTGGCAGATGATGCGTCGGACAAGAGAATTCTGAAATACTTATTAGTTGTGAACCCATATCCAACTGAAACAATTTTGACTAAGTAATAACGCATAAATTTTGAAAATTTTCTTATTATTTCCTTCACAAAGAAATCAAGCGTGGTATAATATCGGTCGATATGCGGGAGTCGCCAAGTGGTAAGGCATCAGCCTTCCAAGCTGATATTCGCGGGTCCGAATCCCGTCTCCCGCTCTAAAACACGAAGAAAATAATTCTTCGTGTTTTTTTATTAAAAAAAGTTATCGAACCACAGGTACCAAAATTGTGTAAATTGCCTGAAAAACCTGATTCGTACTTGTTACTTCCGAATTCACTTCGCCCCCCATTATATATAATCGGGTTTCGTATGGAATCATCGCAGGAAAATTACCGATTGGTATGATCGGTTGGTCTATTTCCAACCACTCATCCTTTGGTGGGAGAAATTGAATAACTGGTAAATTCCTTTGATTCTCATTTTCTCCACCCGCAATATACACCATGTCTGCAAGGACATTGACACTAAAGCCAAATCGTTTTTGAGGTAAGGGTGAGCTTGAACTCCATGGATTTTCTCCGTCCATTTGTCTTTGTGGGACAAAAACATCATGTGAGTCTAGAATACCTTCTTCGTTTCGTCCTCCAAAAACATGGATTCTACCGCCAACCACTGTAGCGGCAAAATCTGCCCGCCCTTGCGGCATTTTTGAAAACAAATCCCAGGAATCAATTGATGGATCGTATACATAGACTTCTTGACGATATGTTTGTCCGTCCCAACCACCAAACAGGTAAATTTTCCCTTCGAATGAAACTAATGCATAACGACTGATCTCATTGGGTAGGTCTGCTTTAAATTCCCATTGGTCTTCCCGTGGATCATAAACTTCCAGGGATTTTAGGACAATTCCAGTTTCATTAATTCCACCAGGAACAAATATTTTTTCTCCAATAATGGCTGCCTGAATATTACTGGCAGCATTAGGTTTTTTTGCACCTTCCTTCCAGGAATTCTGATTAATATCGTAAATCAGAACAGAGTCACTAATTCCATCATTAGTTTCACCACCAATAATATAAAATAATTGTTCGTACCGAACTGCCGCCATTGTCTTTAATCCCACTGACATTGGAGTTAATTTTTGCCAACGTTGACTGTTTTGTAATGGCAGTGAGTCCGTCGGATTGTTCGTCTGATTTTTATTAAAAAAAATAAAAAAATATATATTCCCGATTATTAGCAAGAGAAAGAATATAACTAGAGCTCCAATCCATCTACGTCGATTACGTGACATCCCAATCTGAGTTACTGGAAATTCATTCAAATCGATTTTTGAAGCAATAGATTCGACAGGCGAATTTTCATTTTTTGGTGAATCCACCCATCCCATTCGAATAGCAACCATTGTTGCTTCTGTGCGCGAAACAACGTTTAATTTTCCAAATATATTTCTTAAGTGAACTTTAACGGTATTAGGGCTTATAACAAGTTTTTGGGCGATTTCTTTATTACTTGCCCCTGTAGCAACCAGCCGAATAATATCAATTTCCCGTTCACTGAGCTCAAATTCCTCATTCATTCCAAATATTATAATCGAGAATAGATTATGTCCTTCAAAAAATTCACCTAAGCATGAACCCAAAAAAATGAATAGTGAAAACTATTCTTGATACAAAATCATTTTCGCTCTGTTTATTTGACTGGGGTCCAATCAAATAAAAACTAAAGTAATAATTGTCAGACAAATTTAAGAGATATGTCAAAACTAACTTGCTTTTTGGATCAAACATTTATAAACTATATAAAACCATATGTGAAGTGATACTTCACAATATTCAAAATTTATTTCCAATAGTTTTAATTTCAGAAATGCAATTTCACTTATCTGCCTTCATATGTAGTTTCTTCATGTGAATTATTATTGCGTATTATAAGAATTTCTTGAGGAGGTGAACTCAAATAGTTTTCAATATCTTTCTTTGTTACCAGATAAACAAACAATTTATAGATAATTATTAAGGAGAAGTTTCATGAAACAATTTCGTTTCCTACTAATATTCACTCTTGTTGTCACATTTGCCCTGTCCGCTTGTGCCCCCGCTGCTGCCACCGAAGCTCCTGCAACTGCCTCGGAAACACCATTATTTTACGGCGCTTTTGCGACGCCTATCGAAGAGCCCTGGGATGGTGTAATCCATGTTGCGCTACAAAAAGCAGCTGATGAAGGAAAAATCAAATACGAATACACCGACGATATTGGTTATGCTGGTGATATGGAGCGCGTTCTAACCGAAATTTGTGAGAACCAAAAACCCGCAGCTATTTTCGGAGACGCTTTTGGGAATGAAGAAGCGGTTCGTCGAGTTGCAGCTTTATACCCAAATATTGCTTTCGTTTTCGGTTCTGGTCTTGGACCTTCTGAACCGAATGTGGCAGTCTTTGATAATTGGATTCATGAACCTGCCTACTTGACTGGCATGCTTGCTGGTGGAATGTCAAAATCAGGTGTTATCGGTATCGTTGGCGCGATGCCAGTTCCCGAAGTCAACAGACTTGCGAATGCGTTCATTCTCGGTGCAAAAGAAATCAACCCTGAAGTAAAAGTTCTGGTGTCCTTCATCAACAGCTGGTATGATCCTGCGGCTGCAAAAGAAGCTGCATTAGCACAAATTGATAGTGGTGCCGATGTTTTATATGCGGAACGCTTTGGTGTAATAGAAGCAGCCGTTGAAAATGGTTTATATTCTTTCGGTAATATGAGTGATCAATATGAGCTGGGTCCTGCATCAGTTATTAGCGGTCCAGTTTGGTCTATGACTCCTACTGTTGAATACGTAATTAACCAAATCAAAGCGGGATCTTTCACCGCCATGGACTTAAAAGACTTTAGCATGGTCGCAAAAGGTGGTGCATCATTAGCTCCATTCCATGACAATGAATCAAAAATCCCTGCTGAATTATTAGCAACTGTAAAAGATCGAGAAAAACAAATCAAAGACGGTTTATTCCGTGTTGATATTGACGAAAAATCCCCTGAAGGGGCTCAATAATTAAAAACAATATTAATCAACTCCAGAGCTTTCACCATTCATCTGGAAATTAATATTCATAGTTGATACTTGCTCCCCTTGAATTGTCATTCAAGGGGAGCATATCGGAGAATGACATGAACGTTGTAGAAATGCATGCGATCACCAAAATATTTGGGGATCTAGTAGCAAATGACCATGTTGAATTTGATCTCCGCAAAGGTGAAATTCACGCCCTTTTAGGTGAAAATGGTGCAGGGAAAACTACTCTGATGCGAATT
>PHBS01000191.1 GCA_002841995.1 Chloroflexi bacterium HGW-Chloroflexi-8 | reverse complement strand
GTTATCCCAATCTGGCGTCAACAGATTTCGGGTGAAAATCCAAAAGATTTGATCGCCAGACCACCAGTTGTTACTATTTTAGGACATGTTGACCATGGTAAAACCACTTTATTGGATGCAATAAGAAATACCAGTGTAGCGAGTGGTGAGGCTGGTGGAATTACTCAACATATTGGTGCTTACCAAGTTGAACATAAAGGACAACTGATCACATTCCTGGACACTCCAGGCCATGCTGCTTTTACAGCAATGCGCTCTCGTGGTGCTCAAGGCGCTGATATTGTTGTTCTGGTAGTAGCTGCGGATGATGGGGTCATGCCGCAAACCAAAGAAGCAATCGCTCATGCAAAAGCCGCCATGGTTCCGATCGTTGTTGCCTTAAATAAAATTGATCGACCGGATTCAAATCCTGATTTTACAAAAAAACAGTTAGCTGAATCTGGTCTTGTTCCTGATGATTGGGATGGGGATACAATGGTTGTCCCTGTTTCAGCCAAAATGAAAACTGGTATTGAAGATTTGTTGGAAGCAATTTTATTAACAGCTGAAAATATTACGATTATGGCAAATCCTGCCGGTCAAACAATCGGAACAATCATCGAAGCGGAAATAGACCGGGCAAAAGGTGTTTTATCAACCCTGCTAGTCCAAAATGGAACTGTAAATATGGGCGATATTATCATTGCGGGTACAACATACGGGCGTATCAAAGCAATGTTTGACTTCAAAGGAAAACCAGTCCGAAAAGCCGGACCATCCACACCGATTTTGATCATGGGACTTAACGATGTCCCACACGCTGGTGATATTTTCACAGTCGCAAAATCTGGTAAAGAAGCTTTATCAATGGTCGAAGAACGAAAGACAAATGAAAAAGAACGATTATCCGCTATACCTAAAGCAACACTTGAAGAATTATTTAGTCGAGTACAGGCTGGAGAAGAACAAGAATTACGTCTGATCATTAAAGCAGATGTTCAGGGATCATTGGAACCAATCGTCACTTCACTAAAAGATCTTTCATCAAAAGATATATCCATTAATATTCTCCATGCAGAAACTGGCAATATCAGTGAAAATGACATCATGCTGGCTGTGGCATCACATGCGATTGTTATTGGCTTTAACACGAGTGCAGATTCTGCCGCAAAGAAGATGGCCGAAGTGGAAGGTGTATCAATCCGTTTATATAGCATCATCTACAGACTTATTGAAGATGTTGAAAAAGCGATGAAAGGCATGCTTGAACCAGAATTTGTTGAAGTGATTATTGGCCAAGCTGATGTGTTAGCGGTTTTTAAAATTACAAAGGTTGGAGCCATTGCTGGGTGTAAGGTGACAAAAGGTGAGATCCGAAGGAACGCTAAAGCCAGGGTAATTCGTGGAGAAAACGAGATTTTTTCTGGTGAATTTGGATCACTAAAACATGAAAAAGATGATGTTCGTGAGGTTCGAGCGGGATTTGAGTGCGGGATTGGAGTAAAAGGCTTCAATGAATTTGAAGTTGGGGACATCATCCAATGTTTTGTGATGGAATTGTCCACAGCAGCATAGAAAGACGAGTGATTAATTATGCCTTCAAAATTACGGTTAACAAAAATTGGTGATAGATTCAGACAAGAGCTCTCTGAAATGTTAGTCAAGCAAGAAATTCACGACCCCAGGTTATTTGGTGTTACGATCACCGAAGTTAAAGTGGATCGAGAATTAGCATTTGCTTCGATTTATGTATCAGCTTTAGAGGGAAATACACGTTCAAAAGAAATCTTAAAAGGTTTTGAAAGTGCAAGTAGTTTTATCCGGAAAATTCTTTCCGAACGGATTGAATTACGTTCTTTTCCCAGACTTAGATTTTTTTGGGATCCGACTCCAGAACGGGTGGATCGAATTGAGAAACTTTTCTCTCAAATTCAACAACAAGAATCGGATGAAAAACCAACAGCTGAATCAAATAAAGAAAACAAAATAGATGAATGATATGGATTTGAATGAAAAGATCAGGAGACTAATTCTTGATTCGAACACTTTTCTGTTAGCCACGCATATAAGACCCGATGGAGATGCTATAGGGTCTATCTTGGCATTTGGCCTTGCACTCAAAAAGATCGGAAAAGAAGTCACTATTCTTTTGCCGGAGGGAATTCCACAAAATCTCAACAACTTACCCGGGAATCATACAATCGTAAAATCTATCAAACCAGCTGAAGAATATGACGTAATTGCTTGCGTTGATGCATCTGACCAGGAAAGATTAGGTGAATTATTAGTCGGCAAAAAAATTGATTTACAAATTGATCACCACATCACAAACGTCATGTTTGCAGAGATCAATTTCGTTGATCCAAAAGCAGTTGCGACCTGTGCAATACTTGCAGAGTATTTGCCAATCTGGAAATTACAGATCGATGATCAGATCGCCACTTTACTTTTAACTGGGATTCTCACAGATTCAATCGGATTTCGGACTTCGAACACTTCATCAAAAGCGCTTAGATTAGCAGCAGATTTAATGGATTACGGAGCTGATTTACCTTCCATTTATCAGGAAGCTCTTGTTGGAAGGACTTATCAACAAGTAAATTATTGGGGTTTTGCACTCCAAAGATTACAAAAACATGGAAATATCGCTTGGACCACATTAACGCTTGCGGATCGAAAACAAGCTGATTACAATGGTAATGATGATGCAGATTTAAATACTTTGCTTTCCAGTATTGCAGAATGCGAAGTGACAATCCTGTTTGTGGAACAAAAAGAGAAACATGTTAAAGTCTCATGGAGATCCAAACCAGGAATTGATGTATCACAAATCGCATTCGATTTTAATGGCGGTGGTCATTTTTCGGCAGCTGGAGCAGATATTCATGGGGAGTTGAGTGAGGTACAGGAATTGGTACTTCAAAAATCCTTTGCTTCAATCGCCGATCAATCCAAGTCACAAGAAATAAAATAAGAAAACATTACCAGACCATTCTGGGGAGATGAATTATGAGCGATGAAATTAGAAATGATGCTTCTGGAGTTTTAGTCGTAGACAAACCAATTGGAATGACCTCACATGATGTTGTTCAAATTATTCGAAAAGGCACAAATATTCGTAGGGCTGGTCATACTGGAACGCTGGATCCTCGCGCATCAGGAGTACTCGTAATACTTGTTGGTCCCGCAGTCCGCTTGAGTGAATATGTCTCAGCTTCGGATAAACGGTATCAAGCTGTTATTCAGTTGGGAACTACCACGGATACATTCGATGCCGATGGACGTGTATTAAGTACGACGTCTGTTGATATTTCCGAAAAACAGTTCAATGATGTTCTTCAATCCTTCGTAGGTGAAATTCAACAGGTACCCCCACCTTACTCGGCGGTGAAAGTTAAGGGTAAAAAAGCTTACGAACTGGCGAGAGAAGGTGAAGAAGTTGATCTCGAACCTCGAATGATTAATGTGTATAATCTTGAGCTTTTGGAATGGGCTCCACCAGAAGCCGTCATAGATGTTTATTGTTCTTCTGGTACATATGTCCGCTCTCTAGCGCACGATTTAGGCGAAAAATTAGGTTGTGGTGCTCATTTAATTGGTTTACGACGCACAAAAAGCGGCCGATTTACATTAAGAGACGCGGTCCCTCTAAGAAAATTGCGAGAGGCATTTGATGAGAACACATGGACGGACCATTTGATCCCAGCAGCTGAAGCATTGAGTGACTGGCCAGCTATCGACCTGACACCTGAAGAATTGGATATTGTTAAACATGGAAGAAGAATCGCTGGCATACCTGGGCTAGGAAAAATGGCAAGGGCAATCAGTGCAGATGGCGACCTGGTTAGCTTACTTGAATTTGATGCCGAAACAAATGAATGGCAGCCAAAAAAAGTCTTTCAAATCAATTGATAACCCGATGAACTAAAAACTATGCAACATCTTCGGAAAATTGAAACAATCTTTGAAAAAGAAATTTGGGCGTCAATTGGTGCTTTTGATGGAGTTCATTTAGGACACCAGCAATTAATTGGAAGCATGGTGCAATTGGCAAAGAAAATGGGAGTAAAGACTGCCGTAATCACTTTTTACCCACATCCAGCAGTCATTATTCGTCAAATAAATGAAGCCTACTATCTAACTTCCCCGGATGAAAAAGCAGATATTTTTGATGATTTAGGCATAGATTACACAATAACGATTCCATTTGATAAGAATTTTGCTAATTTATCGTCTGAAGAATTTATTCAAAAACTTCTTTTCAGTATTCCAATCACACAGTTTTGGATTGGAAATGATTTTACTTTTGGTAAAAAGCGTAGCGGTAACACGGAGGTATTAAATCATTTAGGACTCCAATATGGTTTTAAGACAAAAGTATTTGATCACATACTCCAGAATTCAAATAAAGTCTCATCAAGCAAAATTCGTGAATGGGTACTGTCAGGGGAAATGGGCAGTACCACGAACGCATTGGGAAGACCATATTCATTGATTGGCTCCGTTATACACGGAGATGAACGAGGTCGAAAAATCGGGTTTCCAACCGCAAATTTATCCATATGGGAAGAAAAGATTTTGCCTCCTGCAGGAGTTTATGCAACACTCGCATTAATTGAAGGAAAGATCCATCACTCAGTAACCAATGTGGGATTCCGTCCAACATTTAAGAATAATCAAATCAAACCGCAGGTAGAAACCTTTATCCATGATTTCCATAAAAGCATTTACGAACTACCTGTACAATTATTCTTTATAGAACGGCTCAGACCGGAAATAAAATTTGAAAGTATTTCAGCGATCACCGATCAAATAAAAAAAGATGTATTGCATGCGGAGGAAATACTAAAAAATGCCGAAAACCAGACAAGTCTATTTATTGGATCCTCAAAGACTACCCCCTGAAACCATAGCAGTCACTTTTGCTAAGACTTCACGTTCACCAGAAACATTTAGCCAAATCGCATCAGAATTATCTACTGAAAAGAGTGCCGAATTCCACGAAAAATGGGTCGTTGGTTATGGACATTCGTCTGTCGCAGAACACGCTGTTTTGCATATTGCAGTTGAAAATGTTTCACGGTTAGCTGTCGAATGCCTGGAAAGTAATCGGTTAGCTTCTTATACAGAAAAATCTACCCGATACCAAAAATGGGACCAGGATAGTTTTTTGATTCCTTCTGAGCTGAAATCAGAAAAAGCTAAACAAGTTTTTCTTGATATCAATCATCTGCTTTTTCAAACTTATCAGGAATCATTACCGGTTGTCCAAAAAGAAATAGCCAAACAATATCCCCAAAAAATAAATGAAAACGAAGCAAGCTGGGAGCGCAGAATCCGTTCCATGTATGTAGACGTTTCACGTTTTCTTTTACCCGCATCCGCATTGGCAAACGTTGGCATTACCATCAATGCCCGTGCTTTGGAACATGCGATCCGTAAAATGTTATCTCACCCTTTAGACGAAGTCCGCAAAATTGGCGAGGAGATCAAATTAGTTTCAAAAGAAAACGTCCCCACTCTGGTGAAATATGCTGATAAAGTACCTTATTGGACGGGTGCAGCTCAAAACTTTACAATTGAGAGTCACAATATTGTTCCTTATTCCAGCGATATGGATTGGTGCCAAATCATTTCTTATGACCGGGATTCTGAGAAGCGTATTCTTGCTGGAATTCTCTACCGGTTTTCGAATTATGATTTTCGAACGATATTGGAATATATTAATGGGTGTTCCTTCGAGGAATTAGAGCGACTAACAAAATTAAGCATAAAAGATTTACAGAAATTTGACATTCCGTTAAGGGAACTCGAGTACGGGAATTTTATTTTTGATCTGATTATGGATCAAGGTGCATATTTTGAAATTAAACGCCATCGAATGATGACTCAAACTGCCCAAACACTTTCAACCGACTTAGGTTATGCTGTTCCAAAATGCATTTGCGATTCCGGATTTGAAAAAAGCTATCATTCCTCCATGAAAAAAGCAGATGAAGCTTATCGGTTCCTGGCAGATTATGATCCTATTGTCGCATCGTACGTTGTACCAAATGCATATAATCGTAGAGTACTGATAAATTCGAATTTGAGAAGTCTAGATCACTTGATTAACCTTAGATCTGCACCAAATGCACACTTTTCCGTTCGAAGAATCGTACATCGCATGGCGGCCGAAATTGAAAAAGTATCCCCACTTGCCAGGTATTGGATTAGAGAAGATCGAGATGAAACCTGGCAGGACGTAGAAAAAAACTACTTTTGCGAGACGATGCAGATTCCATAACAATCGAAAAATCTAAATCAAAGTTGCCAATACTTCTTTGACTGTTTCGGATTGTAATCCGGTGTCATACCAATTCCACATCTCATCGGTGAGTTGTGCCTTTAAGTCTTCCAGCTTATCAAATTCCGGACCTCCCTTTTCAATTTGGGAGATTTTCAATTTTTCATAATCCGGATGTGACATTTCCCACTGATTGATATATTTTTGAGCAGCTTTCGGACGTTCCTTCCAGTGATTTACAAATTTGAAGTTTTCATCCACAACGTAAAAAATAGGAATTCTGTCCAAATTTAACTTATTTAGGAATGCAGTAAAATCCGGAAATTGGCTTCGTATAAAAATTTTATATTCTAAATTCGGAGCACATTCAACTAATTTTATGAGTATAGGAATATTCATCAGACAATCTCGACATCCCGGATCACTCAAGACAAAAATTTTTCGAATTTCATGAAAATCTCGTAATCGCTGACATTCGGAAGGGGTTATCCAAACATCTCTGAGACGGTTTTTCATTTCCTTTTGAAACGTATTGATGTGCGCAAGATATTCTTTTATATCCAGGCCCTGTTCCCATAAATCTGATAAATCCATCGTTTTCCGCCAATCATCCAACAAATAATTTTCCAGATTAATCATAACCCATTTATTTTATTCAAACTTTCTAA
>PHBS01000190.1 GCA_002841995.1 Chloroflexi bacterium HGW-Chloroflexi-8 | reverse complement strand
TTAATTTTATTTTATTATTATCCTCAAACTCTATATCTACGATAGGTTCTGTTTGGGCTATAAAAAAGTTTTCATGTTTTAATATAGCACTGTTGTTTAAAACTTTTTCATCGAGTTGCATTTTTATTTTTTCTAAGGCACTGAAAATCTTACTTTGGTTATTTGTTATATTATTTTGTTTGATTCTTTTGTGCATCCTTGCATATTTGGTGTCACCTTTGTATTTATCTTTTAAGAGATTATTTTGTCTGTTTAACTCTCTTATTTTGTCATCTATTTTTTTGAGTTCACCAATATTTTTATTCATCTCATCTTGGGTTATTTCACTGAGATTTTTATTTTTAAACAGTCTTTCAAGTTCCTCTTTTAAAGTAATATAAAGAGGGTCTTTTTTATCAAAATTATTTTGAAAAGCTTCTCTTGTCTTTCTTAATGTATTTTTTAATTTATCCGCTAAAATAAGTTCTTCTTCACTTATCTTTGTAAATTTAAAAATAATATCTTCTAAAGCTAGATTTATAATATTGGTATTTTCATCACCTTTTTCTAAAGCCAGTTTTTGATTTAAAAGATTTAGATGATTTGAAGCTTCTCTATAAAGTAAATTTAACTTTCTAAAATCAATTTTTTCAAGTAATTCAAAATGTCCAAATAGCCTTATGAGATTATATAGACTTTTTGCATTTTCAAGTGCTTTTTTTATCTCTTGCATCTTTTTAATATCTTGAATTTTGCTTATTTGTTGTGAAAATAGTTCAGCATTTAAAGTGTCATATTCAAATAAAATATCTTTTATATTTTCTATCTCTTCTTCTATCTCTTCTTTTGATTTAAAAAGTGAAGAGTACGATTCTATCTCATCACCCAGTTCATTTTGCAACTCTTCAAAATAAGCTTTATTGGTTGCATCAAACTCCTTGCTAATATCTGCAAAATCTACTACGAAACCATATTTAAATTTTTTGTATGTTCTATTTACTCTTGTAAGAGCTTGAAGAAGTCCATGCTGTCTTATGATTCTACCTAAGTAGAGTTTTTTAAGTCTTGGGGCATCAAATCCTGTAAGAAGCATATTGTAAACAAAAAGAAAATCAACTTTTCCTTCTTTGAACTCTTCTGGAGTACGGACATCAACGACCAGGATAGACGGATCATCTTTTAACATCTGATTGATGGTGTCATAATGGGCCTGACGGGCAGCAGCATCAGAGGTTTTGCCAGCAGCAGAGATTTCTTCGACCATATCGGGGAATAAATCACCGAATTGTTGGTTGTTGGCGTTACCAAAGTGGTAATCGTAGAAATTGGTAGCATCGGGATAATCAGCGTTCCAACCCAAAAGGTAGAAGGCTTCTTGTCCGGCGGAAGTGGCGTCAATAAAGGCGGCAGATTCCATTTCTTTGAGGGTTACATTGATGCCAACCTCTTTTAATTGAGCCTGGATCTCTTGTGCAACCTTGTCAGGTGACGGCAGATAGGCACGATCGACGACACGGAAGCTGAGGGTTACGTCAGCGGTGGGTGCCTTCTTGCAGCTCGCGAGCAACATGGTGACGATCACCAAAACGCTCAATATTGCAAAAATACTATTTTTTTTCATAATCTCCTCTATCAAATAAATCGATCTTCTGGGTTTCAGAATTGAAACCAGGGTCTTAAAAAAAGGTTTGATCAGATAATCACCTCCTTTGATCTAATATCACGATCAAAAAACCACTTTCCAGATTAAACCCGCCAGCAAGCAACGAAATGATCGGGTTTCTTTTCAATAAATTCCGGTTCTTTGAGTGCACATTCTGCCACTGCAATCGGGCAGCGTGGATGGAAACGGCATCCTTTTGGTGGGTTTACCGGGCTGGGTACATCACCAATAAGGATGGTGCGTTCTCTTCTCAGCTTTGGTTCGGATACTGGAATGGCCGACAACAAGGCTTTGGTATAAGGATGCATCGGGTTTAAGAAGAGATCTTCACGGCTGGTGAGTTCAACCATTTTGCCAAGGTACATCACTCCGACCCGGTCTGAAATGTGTTCTACCACGCCGAGATTGTGGGCGATGAACAAATAGGTCAACCCCAGGTCTTTCTGCAGGTCTTTGAGCAGATTGAGCACTTGAGATTGAATGGAAACATCCAGCGCGGATACCGGTTCGTCGCAAACGATGAATTGCGGGTTTAAAGAGAGAGCGCGGGCAATTCCAATGCGCTGGCGCTGTCCGCCTGAGAATTCGTGGGGGTACCGTCTGGCGTGATATTCTTCAAGACCGACTTTTTTCAAAATTTCAATAGCCATCGCATAACGATCTAGCTTGAGACCGACGTTGTGAATATGGAGACCTTCCATGACCGAGTCTACAATAGGAACCCGCGGATCAAGCGATGCATAGGGGTCTTGAAAGATGATCTGCATGTTTTTGCGGACGGCTTTCAATTGTTCGCCTTTTAAAGATAGAACATCCACGCCTTCAAACTCAACAGAGCCGCTGGTGGGTTCAATCAGGCGCAGGATGGTTCTGCCAATGGTGGTCTTGCCGCAGCCCGATTCGCCTACCAACCCGAGGGTTTCGCCTTTTTTGATGCTGAAGCTGACGTTATCCACTGCCTGCACATGAGCCGTAACGCGTTGAATGATGCCGCTCTTAATCGGGAAGTATTTCTTCAGATTTTTGACCTCGACCAAGTCTTTTTGGTTTTTGGTCTTTGCGATGTTTAATTCACTCATAATTCCTCAATAATGATCGCCATCTAAAGCTTTATCGGCGCAGAATGACCATCGGAGTTTTGATACAACCAGCAGCGAACGGTATGGCCTGCTTTTACTTCACAAAGTTCAGGGTCTTCTTTGGTGCAAATCTCAAGACCGTATTTTTCACGCATTTGACACCTGGGGGCAAAACGGCAGCCCACCGGCAGATCAATCAAATTTGGAACCAACCCCGGGATGACTTCAAGCCGATCAACAATCTTGCCGAGCACCGGGATGGATCCAATCAGCCCTTTGGTGTAGGGGTGAAGAGGTTCGGCAAAAATAGGTTCAACGTCGGTATATTCCACAATTTGGCCGGCATACATAACGGCTACCATATCGGCCATCTCTGAGATCACACCGAGGTCATGGGTGATTAAAATTACGGCAGCATTGGTTTTTTTGCGCAAATCGCGGATCAAGTCGAGAATCTGAGCCTGGATGGTGACATCCAGGGCGGTGGTGGGTTCATCAGCAATTAAAAGCTGCGGTGAAAGCGCCAAAGCCATGGCGATCATCACGCGTTGGGCTTGCCCGCCAGATAATTCATGCGGATAGGCAAGTGCGCGGCGGCCGGGATCAGGAATGCCAACCTGTGTGAGAAGATCAA
This sequence comes from Chloroflexi bacterium HGW-Chloroflexi-8, assembly GCA_002841995.1. GTDB lineage: Bacteria > Chloroflexota > Anaerolineae > Anaerolineales > Anaerolineaceae > UBA6170. The sequence continues at coordinate 3,579 of PHBS01000190.1, read as the reverse complement.
CTGCTTTCTCCCAGGCTTCTTTATGCTTCATTCCCTGGTGAATTTGTAATACTTCAGCCACTTGATCGCCAACTCTGAATACGGGGTTCAAGCTGGATTGCGGTTGCTGAAAGATCATCGAAACGCGGTCTCCGCGAATTTTGACCATTTCATCTTCTGGCAGATCTAGTAGAGATTTTCCGTCAAAAATGATTTTGCCACCGGTGATTTTACCGGGGGCACTCACGAGGCGCATAATGGAGAGGCTGGTGACACTCTTGCCGCAGCCTGATTCACCCACGAGGCCTAAAACTTCGCCGGGTTTAACTGAAAAATCCACCCCATCAACGGCTTTAACCACACCATCTTCTGTATAAAAAAAGGTTTTTAGATCCTGAACACTAAGAAGTGATCCTGCAGCAGGATCTTTTTTGGCACTCTCCATAAGTACAGCTCCGTAAGTTCGATTAATAGTTAGCGTTAATACAATGCAATAATCTGATGATATCTGCGATGATCAAACAAAAAACGGATGGAAGTAGAAAATCTCAACAAGGAGAATGATTTTTCAATTGAAAATCGTCTAACTTCAAGCGTCTATCAATAAAGGGATAAAAAAGTGCTGTTTGAGGTGTCAATCAGCACATTAGATTAATTAGTTTATTATAGAAAGTATTTGTGCAAATTACAACCTTATTTACTACTGATTAAACTTAAAAAATACTCCTCCAGCAGAACTGCCTGGAGGAGTATTTGCGTATGGGTTGGATTAATGGTCGCCGAGGGAATTTACTTTGCCAAAACCGGTCATGGTTTGGGTTACTTTTGGGCTGCCGTAATATTCGAGGTTGCCACTGCCGGTGATGGTTACATCCAGGCTGGTGTTTGCCCAGACGGTTGCGTCGCCGAATCCGGTGATCTTGACGGAGGTGTTTTTACTCTTGAGGTCCTGGCCGTGATAATTGCCTGAACCTACAATTTGAATATCCTGGTCGTTGGCGGTGCCGGTGATATCTGCATTGCCAAAACCACTGATCTTTAAGTTCATGGTGACAGCCTGCAGCTTGCTTACGTCGATGTCTCCAGAACCGGTGATCTCCAAAGTGGGCTGATCTACCACCATTTCATCCACGTTGATATCGCCAAATCCGCTGACGCGCAAGAGAGCGTTTTCTGTTTTAAGCTCACCAAGGGTCATGTTGCCAGAGCCTGAAAGTTTGATTTCCATGTCTTCGGCATTCAATTCAGCAGCGTTAATATTACCGAAACCTGAAAGCACAATGCTTGATAAAGATTTCACAGTTAGGGTGTATTCGATCGAGCGTGAAGGATCAATGCTGATATTGGGTTTCATGCCGATTTCAAGGGTGTCATTGAAAACTTCGGTGGTGATGTATTGCATGACATTGTCATCGGCTTTGATCGTAAGTGACTCTATGTCGCCTTCAATGATGGTCAGATTGCCGATACTTTGCAGATCCACTTTGTCAAAGCCGCTCACAGAGCGGTCTTCAGTGACGATAGTGCCTGATCCGTTGATGTGTTCAGTATTAATGGTCATGGTGCGTCCATTAATTGAGCAGGCTGATAGTGCAAGTGCTAAAACCACAAAAACTAAAGCTAATTTTTTAATCATCGTATTTCTCCTGTTTGGTATAAAAAATATACGCAAAGGATAAAAAATGGTTGCAAAAAACTGCGAGGGGTCATTCACAAATAACTAAATTCGTAAAAGGGCGGATTGATTAGTAAAAATCACAAATAAATAATTTGAATAGCCCAAGATTGAAGCGTAAAGTACACCAGCAGGATGAAAGCCATCTGCGAATTGAGAATGGCTTATTGCCTGTGAAATTTTAGAATTCTTTTGACACTTGATTTTGAAGTTTTGATGAAACTCTCGTCTGATTATGGGGATAAAAGCCCAAGAAACAAGTAAAATGATGAGGAAAATCAGATTGAACACGCCGGATAAACATCTGATTATGGCAATTTTAAAATTGGTCTTGTTTTACCCTTGACAGCCTCAGAAGCGAGTGTATAATTTGACCTCGTTGCGTGAATGCAACCACTATCTCGCCCTCACCGGCAGATAATTGACAACCCAACACCAGAAATTACAGATGTAATCCCGGCGGCACGAATCTAATCCGATGATGAAAAACTCACCGGAATTTCCATTCGAAAAGCCCTTGACACAGCAAAAAAGTGGGATTACAATAGCTCTCCCAAGTGAGTTGAAGATTTCGCTTTCAAAAGCAGATCGATAACAAACGAAAGCGTCAATGAGACAGGCCGATGACGTCCTGCAAAAAGAGTGTCATCGGTATTTTTTTCGCCTCTTGACAAGGGAAGTAACAGGAAGTAGAATCTGGCCTCTGGTTGACAACAGCACCTTAACAACTGAAGAGTAATAGGAAGACGATGCCCTGTCGTTTCAAGTAATACAAGTAACTCCGTACTTTTTACACCGAAAGGTGTTTTATTGCGGAGAGTTTGATCCTGGCTCAGGATGAACGCTGGCGGCGTGCTTAATACATGCAAGTCGAACGGAGACATTAGCAATAATGTTTTAGTGGCGAACGGGTGAGTAACGCGTTGGTGACCTGCCCCGAAGAGAGGGATAACAGTTCGAAAGGATTGCTAATACCCCATGTGGTTGTTTGGATTAGATGCCTTACAACTAAACGGATTTATTCGCTTCGGGAGGGGCCTGCGTCCCATCAGCTAGTTGGTAGGGTAATGGCCTACCAAGGCTATGACGGGTAGGGGACCTGAGAGGGTGGCCCCCCACAATGGAACTGAAACACGGTCCATACACCTACGGGTGGCAGCAGTAGGGAATATTGGTTAATCTGCGAAAGCGGGAACCAGCAACGCCGCGTGCACGATGAAGGCCTTCGGGTTGTAAAGTGCTTTTTGAGAGGATGAGGAAGGACAGTACTCTTAGAATAAGCTTCGGCTAACTACGTGCCAGCAGCCGCGGTAAAACGTAGGAAGCGAGCGTTATCCGGATTTACTGGGCGTAAAGCGTGTGTAGGCGGTTTGATAAGTTGGATGTGAAAGCTCCTGGCTTAACTGGGAGAGGTCGTTCAAAACTATCAGACTCGAGAGTGGTAGAGGGAGGTGGAATTCCGGGTGTAGTGGTGAAATGCGTAGATATCCGGAGGAACACCAGTGGCGAAAGCGGCCTCCTGGCCCATTTCTGACGCTCAGACACGAAAGCTAAGGTAGCAAACGGGATTAGAGACCCCGGTAGTCTTAGCTGTAAACGATGTGAACTTAGTGTCGGTGGGTTTAAATCCATCGGTACTGAAGCTAACGCGATAAGTTCACCGCCTGGGGACTACGGCCGCAAGGTTAAAACTCAAAGGAATTGACGGGGCCCCGCACAAGCAGCGGAGCGTGTGGTTTAATTCGATGTTACACGAAGAACCTTACCAGGGTTTGACATGCAAGTGGTAGGAAACCGAAAGGTGACCGACTCCTCGGAGAGCTTGCACAGGTGCTGCATGGCTGTCGTCAGCTCGTGTCGTGAGATGTTCGGTTAAGTCCGCTAACGAGCGCAACCCTCGCTGTGTGTTACAAGTGTCACACGGT
>PHBS01000189.1 GCA_002841995.1 Chloroflexi bacterium HGW-Chloroflexi-8 | reverse complement strand
CATCTTCTAAAATAAATGCACGTCCCAAAATATCCATTGTCGAATTTATTTCCAAGCTCGTCGGTCCCATTGGAAAAACCTGACCAATTTTCACAGTAAATGCCAAAATCGCAAGAAATGCGCATAACCCACCAGCCAGATAGACAGCAAGAAGTTGCTTTTTCCGAATAGTAAAAATTAATATCGAAAAAGCTAAAGGGAAAATAATCCAAATCTGAGGTGCATTCAAATTGAATTCTCCTCATTTTTTTTATGGGAAACAAAGACCCCAATGAAAGCAATTCCAAGCGTTATTATTGAAAGGAAACCTGCAACCAAAACTGAATCTTCCAGGCCGGCATAAACGATTTCAAATCCAGAGAGCACGGTCAAAAGACCAAAAATGATTCGATAGGACTGAATGGTCATACTTAGTTGTAACAATCCAATAACAATCAATAAAAAGCTTCCGATTAATAATTGATTTGAAATCGGAATCCATAAAGAAATGCCCGGTATGAGTGCAAAAATTACTAGCATGATTACTATCCAAAGAACAATCCGAAATCTGATCTCTTCCTTTGGCGAAGAATCTGAGAAGTTTTTGTCATTGTCACTATCTGAAATTGTGGTACCTATGATCGCACCTGCCATCCAACCACTGACGAGTTTAACTGCTGCAAGTCCAACCGGCCAAAATGATAAGACCATCCAAAAAACACCAACATATTGTAAAGATAAGGCAATTACATTCCACCGCCAATTAACATTCAGGAACAAAATTAATGATGCTCCTGCAATTACAAGCAATGGTAGATATGTAATCAATTCCTGCATATATTAATTATTTCCTGGAACAATTATCGTTACCATGACTGCGATCAATATGAATATCCAAATAATACCTGTTTGACTTTCCAGGATGCTAGAAAACAAATTAACAATGGCAGAAATGATACGCAAAGCGTACCATAGTGATTTGTATAGCCAATTCAAACTTAATATTGAAATGATTATGGCTCCAAACCTATTTAATAATGAAATTAACCAATCGGTGTATTTGACAACCCGATTTATCCTCCGAAAAACTGCAAGAACAACTATCGATAATAAAAAAGCGATTAAGCTCGCCCAAATGACTCCATATGAGATCCAATCAAAAGGACTTAATAAGAATATCAACCATTGTGTTAAAACCAGAAAAAACAATCCAGCAGGGTATACTACCCAAAGCCACTTTTCTCTGTATTTCAAACCATGTCCTTTTTGAAGCGCGTGGCGCGTGAATCCCAAGATCAAAAAACTGACAGATATTAAGTTTACAATTGATGTAAACATCATTTTTGGATCAGCCAGCGCATTCCAACCGAAAGCAGAAGGGGTAAATGGCAATCCACTCAATCCCAAAATTGCAAACATTGGAAGAAACAATATTCTCTTGTCTTTTTCAGAATACAGGAATAATACTGATCCGATGACCAGTAAATTAATCGCCCACAATAAACTTGAAATCTCATCACCCTTAATGGCTGAAAAAATTGAAAATGAAGCCAAAGAAATAATCCAATATGGACGTCCGATTAATTCGTTATTTGAGACCAACCACATCAAAGATGCAACAAACCCAGCCAACGCAAATAAGGGTAAAAAGAATATTGCAGTATTATTTTGCGATAAACTCGGTGAAATTCGAATTAGAATTGCTAATCCTGATGCAACACCTACCATACGAATCGTATTGCCTAAACCAATCCTTAAAGGGATTTCCTTCAAATAGGGCAAATTGAAAGGGATTACGCCCAACCTAAGGCCAACCGCAACAAGCATGAATGGACTCACCTCAACGGTTAATTTTTCAAAAGACAAAGGAATACCTAGTGAATAACTTCTAAAAACAGTAATCATAAGGAACACGATTCCTGCCATTTTAACCGCAAATGAAATCACTCCAACATTCACCATTTCTATGGTTCTGACAGTCAAAAGGACAATGATTAGTTCCACAAAATCAATTAAAGTCCATAATAAAAAGATAGCTAGTAGGCTATTTGAAAGTACCGCCAGATAGCCAATTGCATTGATAACAAATATTCCAGCCCATATATTCAAAGAAGGTAATTCATCCAATCTCGTCGAGTCCGTCAGAAAAATAGCCAATTGAATAGAAGCTAATGCGAATGCAAGTGCCCAAGAATATTGATCCAGTGTAAAAACGATCGATTCTTGAAAATAATCTACAAATGGAAACCAATCTAAATTAATAAATTGAATTGGCATAAACCATTTAAACGCCAAAATAATTCCCCAATTAATCAAAGACATTAGCGTTGAAATGAGCCAAATCCGGCCTATATTAACGTTTAAACGAATAACTACAACAACTAACGCAGCTGAAATAAGCAAAAAAATTACAGGGACGAATAATATCATGACGGATGTTTAGAGAATATAAGCATTGGGAGATCTTTTTAAATACCTACCTTGACCACGAGATCCATTCCATTGTAAGCCATCAACAATCAAGTTACCACGTAAGAACACTTTTATTGGAAACCCACTTAAATTCCAATCTTCGAACAAATTATAATCGGTCCTATGTTGGGCTACTTTTCTACCGTAAACGAGTTTTTTATTCGGGTCCCATATGACTAAATCCGCATCACTACCTGGTAATATCGTGCCTTTTTGAGGATACATCCCAAATATTTTTGCTGGGTTTGTAGAAGTAATTGCGACAAACTGATTCAATGTCAATTTTCTTTTTACAACTCCTTCAGTCCAAAATATTGGAAGCCGATCTCCAACTGCAGGCAAACCATTTGGAATTAGTCTAAAATCACTTCTTCCTAATTCTTTTCCTGGTATTCGTACTTGCTTTCCTTCGTATTCAATTGAATGAGTCCCATCGAAGAAAAATGGGCAATGGTCTGTGGCTAAAACCTGGATTATACCGTTTGACAATCCTTCCCATAATCTAATATTATCCGAAATAGAACGCATTGGTGGTGAACAGATCCATTTTGCACCATCTTCCCGTTCTAAAAAGCTTTCATTAAAGAATAGGTATTGAGGGCATGTTTCACCCATTACTTTTATATGGTGGTCCCGAGCATATTGTAACTGATCAACTTCTCCTGCTGCATTCATATGTACGATATACAAGGGGGCACCTGTCTGAGCAGCAAAAGATACTCCACGAACAACCGCTTCTACAGCACCCCAGGAAGGTCTTGTTCTGGCATGCCAAATTGGTGATCTATTCCCTTTGGCGATTGCTTCTTCAACGAGTATTTCGATTATGTCTCCATTTTCAGCATGCAATAAAGTCAAAAAACCAAATTCTGCAGCTATGCGCATAACTTGAAAAATGTTTCGATCATCCAACCGAAGTGTATTGTTATAAGCAGTAAATACTTTTAACGAAGTTATGCCTTCATCGATTAAGGACGGAATTTCATCAGAAATTTGCGATGTAAACTTCGTAATATTCATATGGAAGCCAAAATCGATGGCTGCATTTTCGTCAGCTTTTTTATGCCAAACATCAATATCTTTAATGAGACTTTCACTATTTTGTGGAACAAAATCAATGACTGTTGTTGTACCTCCTAAAGCAGCGGCTTTGTGTCCGGAATAATGATCATCCGATGATACTGTTCCAAACATAGGCAAATCAAAATGTGTATGAACATCGACTCCCCCTGGAAGAACATACATACCGGTGGCATCGATGGTCTCAATATTCGGATTAATTGGCAAGTCCTTACTGATTAATTGAATTTTTTCATCTTCAATTAAAATATCCGCAGGGTAAATTTCTGATGAGGTGACAATAGTGCCACCAAAAATAATTTTTTTCATAAATTACCTTTTTATTAATTACGATACCTGCTAAACGTAATCTGAATCAGATTCTTTGATTTCTTCCCAATCACTTAATAATTTTAAGAAGTTGAGATTCCAGTCCGAAAAGTCTTGTTCAAACACACCCTGATTGTCCATTCCCAATCGTTCACGCAATTTGCTCCAAAGTACAAAGCGATCTTCTCCTGTCACAACCAAATCACGAATTGTAGTAGCAGTCTTGAGCAAAGCTCCAGTTGTATAAAAAAAAGTAATTCTTCTCCATTGATCCGCCACAATCGGTCTATCCAAATTTACCAATGGACCGATTTGAATCTTGAAGTATTCCTCATTTGCTCTTGGATGGTCCGGTGCTGATCGTATTAATGAATTTCTTGTTGTTAATTCATGACCTTTCACGGGGGCGATCATTTTAATGCGCCAACGATTATCTTCACCAAATATACCTGTTTGATAAAAAGCTAAGTAGTCAACTGCAATCACTTTTGGTGCGGATTTTAATGGGATCCGATACCATCCAAACATGCGTGCTATTTCCAAATCCCTTGGGTTTGGCATAATTGCTACCAGTATAAGATCCATATCATACGGAAACTGAGACACGACTACCTTCTTTCACAAGTATACCCATTGTACAAGAAACCCTAAAAGAGATTATTTCCTTTAGGGTTTCATTTTGAATGAGTTAGTAGTATTTATTTGTATTTCTTAATTAAGCCAACATCTTCGTTAAATTCATTAATCAAATCATCGAACTCAGGAAGTTGGTGCTGATAACCTGTCCAATAATCATGATCGTACCATTGATCCATGATCTCAGCATATGTTTTCCCTTGCTGTTCAACCCAGGTGTAATACTTGAGATTATGTATTCGCTTACGATCCTCATAAGTTAATTCCTGCATGTTATCAGTTGACTCACCTAACAAATCAGCAGCGTAAACTTCAGCGGCATCATATCCTGTAAATGGTCCCATTTCTTCACGATATTCTTCAATTCGTGTTCCATAGAGTTCCATGGAATCGGTCAAAACGGATAATACGATATCATTCCCATCCATTTCATAATATTTAGCAAATTTTATGGCTGTAAGCATGTTAGCTATCCCGGAAAACCCAAACAAATTTAATTTCGAGATAAATTCCGGATCTACACCTTTCTTTGCTAAATACGCCTGACCTTCTGGCTCATTAAAGAGTCTGGCAATTCGAACAACAGAATTATCATCGATTGCAGTTACCAGGTCAGTGTTTTTAACGTTGTGAACCCAAGGGACATGTTTATCCCCAATCCCTTCAATTCTATGTGAACCAAAGCCATTATTAAGTAAAGTAGGACATTGTAATGCTTCACTTGCAACAATTTTTGATAAAGGATATTTTTGTTTGAGGAAATCACCACTCCCTATAGTTCCAGCGGAACCAGTAGTGAAACAAGCACCTGCATATCGATCGTTGGGTCGCATTTCGAGGTCTAAAATATCGGCAAATGCATGACCGGTCACATCAAAATGCCACATATAATTGCCAAATTCTTCAAATTGATTGAAGATGACCAGTGGTTCACCAGACGCGCGTAGCTCCCAACACTTATCAAAAATCTCCTTTACATTCGATTCTGTACCGGGAGTGGCAATCACCTGGCTGGCTACTAACTTTAACCAGTCAAATCTTTCTTTACTCATTCCTTCCGGTAAAATGGCAATCGATTGACAACCCATGAGAGAGGAGTCATAAGCACCACCCCGGCAGTAGTTTCCGGTGGACGGCCAAACTGCTTTTTGGTAAGTGGGATCAAATTGACCGGTCACAATTCTTGGTACTAAACAACCATATGCTGCACCAACTTTATGGGCACCAGTGGGAAACCATTTTCCAATAAGCATAAATATTCTTGTTTGAACACCACTGATTTCACTGGGAATTTCGAGATAATTCACCTTAGCAAATTCACCACCCTTTGGTTTTGGTTGATTTTTCCAGGTTATCCGGAAGAGATTTCTTGGATGAAAATCCCAAAGCCCAATATTATCCAATTCTGTTTTGATTTTTTCCGGGATATTCTGCGGGGTTTTCATTTGGGCAAATGTTGGCAGGATAATATTTTGTTCTCGAAAACGTTTAATTGCATTTTCTCTACCATTTTTATTAATGGATAAATCAATTCTTGCCATTCTAAAGACTCCTTTTGTTGCTAATTTAGTTTTTCAGATGGGGCTTCACTAACAATGTACAAAGGCCGACCCTTTACTTCATCGTATATTCGGCCAATATATTCTCCAAGAATACCAAGAGAAATTAATTGCACACCTCCAAAAAAGAGAACTGCAATTAAAGTAGACGCCTGACCAAAAAATGACTGTGAACCAGCAAATCTTAAAATTGCTACGATAGGAATTGTAATTATGGAAATTCCCGCTGATATAAAACCTAAATATGTGGCCAGTTGGAGTGGTACATAAGAAAAACCTGTGATTGCAGTTAATGCTAATTTTAACATTTTCTTAAAAGGATACTTGGTTGAACCTGCCATCCTGGCCGCTCTTTTATATTCCACGCCAATTTGTTTAAATCCAACCCATGCACTCATACCTCTAAGAAAGCGGTGATGTTCACGCATTTTATTCATCACATCAACCACTTTTCGGTCCATTAAGCGGAAATCCCCTGTATCCATGGGTATTTTTACATCCGTGATTCGATAGATGATTCGATAAAACAAAGAAGCGGTAAAAGTCTTAAACCACGTCTCTCCTTCTCTTTCAGAGCGAACAGCATAGACTACCTCGTATCCCTGTTTCCACTTCTCTATCAATTCCAGGATAACTTCTGGGGGATCCTGCAAATCAGAATCGATAATTGTGACTGCTTTTCCGCGACTATAGTCTAATCCTGCTGTAACGGCAATTTGGTGACCAAAATTACGAGCAAAAATCACTGGTCTAACTTTTTCATCTTTCGTTGCTAAATCACGAATGATACCTGTAGATCCATCAGTAGAACCATCATCAATGAGTAATAATTCCCAATTTTCATTGGTTTTATCCATGACTTCACAAATTCGTTGGTACAAGACAGGTAAGTTTTCCAATTCATTAAAGATTGGAGCAATGATTGAATAATAGATTTCTTCACTCAAAATTCACCTACCATGAGATTATCTTCCCAAATATTGTTTTAATGATTTAAGGGTTGGCTCTATGACTGGAGCTTCCTTT
>PHBS01000188.1 GCA_002841995.1 Chloroflexi bacterium HGW-Chloroflexi-8 | reverse complement strand
AATACTGTTAATGTTGGACCTGGATTTGAATATACTGTTTCTGGCCCTTTCCCATATTTCGAAGCATTACATCTCCATCCGCCATCATCATGAATTGAATTAAGGAAATAATCATATGTCTTTGAAAGCTTTACATCTTTAGACAATCCTAATTTACATAAAACCTTAGTAGCATTAGCGGTCTGACATGGATAAATTGATCCGGTAGATTTCTGAGCTCTGGTACCCAACGACGAACATAATTTCCTTTTGGGTCGAATTTCTTGCCCTGTGAAACAGGATTAAAAATGCGGAAATAAGGTGCAGCGTCTGTCCCTGTGCCAGCGACCCATTGCCATCCACCATTATTGGAAGCAGGATCACCATCAATCAGCAATTGTTTAAACCAACTTTCACCCTCTTGCCAATTGATCAAAAGGTCTTTCACGAGAAAAGATGCAACAATCATACGGGCGCGGTTGTGCATCCATCCTGTCTCTTTTAATTGGCGCATTCCTGCGTCTACAACCGGGAAACCAGTTAAACCTGCTTTCCAGGCTAGCAAATCATCAGGTGCATTTCGCCAGGGAATATCCCTCATTTTGGGTTTGAAAGCTGTTGCTAAAACTGATGGGAAGTGGTAGAGGATGGACTGGTAGAATTCGCGCCAAATCAATTCATTAATCCATGTAGCACAACTTTGAACGATGGCTGGATCTGTAGTATTTTGAATCTTTCTTTGTACTTCTGCCACTACTTTGCGCACAGAGAGCATTCCAAAACGAAAGTATGGCGATAATGAAGAGGTGCCATCAACATCCATTTGGTTTCTGCCGAATTCATAAACATGGATTGGTCTATTAAGAAAATCTTCAAACCTTCGCCAGGCTTCCTGTTCCTCTGCTTTAAATTGGATTTTTTCGGTCCCGATTGGAATTTCTTCCCCTGGTATGTGAGGAATGGAGATAAACCCGCCTGGAGCAGGCAAAGTATGCGAGTTAAAGGGCAATGCTTTCCAAGCACGACTATACGGTGTAAAAACAGTATACGGCGTACCATCTGGTTTAGTGACGGCATTAGCCGGATGAACCCCTAAACCAGACGTAAGTTTTAAAGGAATTAATTTTGCGATTTCATTATCCCGTCGGATGGCATAAGGGGAAATATCCTCTTCTGCATAAACATGTTTGATATCATATTTGTTCACCAATTTTGGTATTTCGACGAGCGGATTCCCTTTACGGACAATTAAGCGCGATCCTAATTTTTGTAAATCCCGATCAAGTGACGCAAGACCTGCAAATAGGAAGGATTGTCTTTTCGCAGCCGAAATCGCTAAAAGATCTTCATCCAGAATGAAGACAGGTATGACTTCATTGGAATCACGCATCGCACCAGCGAGGGCTTGATTATCTTCCAGACGAAAATCTCTTCGAATCCACCAAATATTCATAAACTCCTATGCAAAAATTATAATCAACTGTCAAAATCGATAGAATACCCAATTCATTAATGACGAGCGCTAATCAATTCATTCATAATTTCATCGTGATTATCATAAGTTCGCACCAATTTGCCATCCTGCATCAATAGAACGCGATCTACAAATTCGCACATACGCAAATCATGGGTGACCATAATACCGGCTCTGTTTTGTTCATGAATCAATCCTGCGAATGTTTGAACTACCTGGTAGGCTCTTTCTGTGTCCAGACTTGCAGTCGGCTCATCAGCCAGGACCAGGCTGGGATTATGAATGAGTGCCCTGGCAATGGCTACGCGTTGCTGTTGCCCACCCGACATTTGACCAGGAAGGTTATTCATACGTTCCGCCAAACCCAGACGTGCCAATAATTCTCTGGCTCTTAACTTTCCGGTTTTATCGAGTTTGTCATTCAAACGCAACATCAGCTCTACATTTTCAACTGCACTTAAATAGGGTACCAAATTGTTTGCCTGAAAAGTAAAACCGATTTTTTCACGACGCATGGTCACTCTTTGGCGATCATCCATGGTTGCCAAATCCTGACCATCCAGTAATATTTTTCCGGAAGTTGGCTGAAGCAAAGCAGCCAACATGGAAAGCATCGTTGTTTTTCCGGAACCGCTGGGACCGACCAAAGCTACAAATTCACCAGAGGAAATTTGAATGGAAACATCATCCACAGCATGGATAGTACCCGAATCCGATTGATAGGTCTTGATAACCGTTTTGGTCTCAAGTGCATAAGTTTTTTGTTCAGAATTGTTCATGATGATAACCCCAAGGCTTTAAGAGGTTCGATACGCACAGCATAACGAATAGATATTAATCCACCTAATGGACCAATTAACAACAAGGCAATTAATGCAATTGCTGATGTCGTTCCATTGAAAACAATCGGCACGGTAGGAGGAAATGTCAGTGAAAACAGGAAAGTAAGTAAACCTCCAATTGCAACACCAATCACCGTCACAACAATGATCTGGAAAATTGAAGCTACAGCAACCGTTGGATTTCCAGCACCAATCGCCTTAAGTACACCAATTTGAGCTACTTTTTGCAGAATCTGTATCTGGAAGAAACCGCCAATTACTAAAATACCAATGAACAAGGTGAATCCACCCTGGGTGTTCAGTGTGCTTTGCTGGGCAGAATATCCAGGCAATGCTTGAATTGCTTGCTTTAAGGAAGCCACTTCAACATTATTTACTTGATTGGTAATACCCAGTTTGACTGACTCAACCTGTGCAGGGTCAGAAAGCTTTACCAGGATCACATTCGCAACCGGGTTGGAACTATTAACTTCCGCTTCCGATTTTGGTCGAATTCGATCCCAAGTGTAGAATGGCACAAAAACGGAAGGCTGCAGGGAATACTGTTGTCCATCTGTAATACCAATGATGCGCAGCTTAAAAAATTCATCCTTTATTCCCTGAGTTACCCGAATCACAAGCTCATCACCCAATGCCAGGTTACTTCGAATAGCTGTATTTCGATCGATAATGACCTCTTCAGCTAAATCGGTGCTTAATTGCTGTCCCTGGACAACTTTCGGTTCGCCAACATGACCAGGTTCGATGCCCAACAATGCTACTTTAAGTGTTTCCGAGTCTGTGGGTAGAATTAGATTTGCACTGGCTGTGCCAAACAGGCCCGCATCAGCGACGCCATCAACGCGTCGAACCGCTGCAAGACGATTATTATCCAAACGTGAAGCTGCGATCAGAAAATCCGATTTGGCCTGATAAACAATCAACTCCCCGTTCAATTTGGAAATATATTCGCGATTACCATTCCCTAATCCTTCCCCCAGCGCAGCAATAAATAACACCAGCAGAGTAATTAAGGCAATCACCATACTCACCAATAAAAAGCGACCACGATTCCGCCATACTTCTTTTATCGCCAGGTAGTTAGAAACTGAAAATATCGTTCGCATTCTTTGCTCCCTTAGCCGATTATGGCAAGAAATATAAAGCAGCGGTCATACCCCATCGTAATTGGGCATCCGGTTGCGTAAGGAGGACTGTCACTGTGTAAGTGATATCGCCGCGTTTTTCTTCGAATTTTGTGGCAATGTTCGTAACTTCACCCATAAACTTCGCATCCGGTAATGAGTCGAATACAATTTCAACCTTTTGTCCTTCCTTAATTTTTACAACATCAACTTCTCTTAAATTATCGGATTTGATAACCCAATTTGAGAAATCCGCGACAGTTACTGCCGGCACACCTGCTTGTACTTGTTGACCAACCTGTAAGGAAAGATCGACAATGGATCCTGCCATACCTGCCGTCAGCTCACCCGCAACTGCCAGAGATTGGGCACTTGTTAAAGCCAAATTAGCAATTTCCAGCCGGGCATTCAAGACTGCCATTTGATCCGGATCCAATCCTTTTCCTGATTCCAATACCGCCAAGGTATCTTCAGCCACTTTTAATTTTTCCTGAACATTCTCCAGACGAACTTTATTCTCATCACTGGCATCGTTATCAAATTCGGTCTGTGCATCCTCCAGGGCAATTTGAAGATCAACCACTGCCAGGCGACTTTGGGATAAATTCAAAGCAGCTGATGATCGATATTGGTCGATTGCCTGCTCAGCAAGAAGTACGTCCAGGCTTGCCCGCGATAAAGAAACCTGGGCTTCCGGGGAAGATTTTAATTTTGCCAGGACCTGGCCGACCTGCACCATTTCTCCATCTGAGACTAAGACCTCTTGAATTCGACCAAAAGATGTGAAAAACAGATCCATTGAATTGACAGGTGAAACACGACCCTCAGCAATTAAATAATCAGGCGGTGCTATCGTTGCCTGAACAACTGGAGTCGCTTCTTTCGGTGAACAACCACTCACAATCAGCATAGCTGCGACAAAAATACTTAGTAATAAGGCACTCTTTTTCATTTAACAATCTCCAATAATATTTATATTAGTCATTAACCGGACCCACAGGTCCTTCAAATTCTTGATCCCAACGGGAAGAAAGTACACCCTCCAAGAGCAAATCCAGAGAAGGATGATCGGCGATATTATCATAATAGTAAGGAAGTTCAACTCGACCTTCTTTACTGATGATAAATGTTCCAGACATTAACATGGCATCTTGCCCAGGAGGAGGAGGTTCAACCCGATAACCCTTTTTCTTTGATTTGGATATGGCAGACCAGACTTTGGGATTCAAGAATGTCTGGAAAAGGTTGCCTCGAACCAAACCAAATGCTTTATAGGCTTTTCTCTCCGGATCAGCAAGACACAACAAGCCGGGAGCGAATTGTTCTGCAAATAAAGCGGTAGCTTCCGGCGTACCCTGCATAATGATTGCAATTGCCAACCCGGCTTTACGGATGCGCTCCTGCCCTGCAACAATTTCATCGAGCATTTCCTTGCATTGAGTGCAACCAAAATGACGTGTAAAAGCCAGTAATAAAGGCTTGTCTGCCCACAAACTGGAAAGTTGTACTGGTTCTCCCTTTGTATTGAGAAGTACCATATCTGGAGCGTTACGATTAAAATTTATTTTTTGATTTTTATCCATTATTTTTCCTCAGAATAATTATTGTGCATCGGCAAAATTGATTTGATAGGATGTAATCCACTTTGTAATTGGCATACTCATGCTTCCCATTATTTTCCGTAATGCATAACTGTATGCTTTGAAATATGAAATAAGGTGGGCTTTATCGATTTGACGTCTGGAAAGCAACCCTTGGACCCAATCGAAATCAGCATTAAGAAGATAAAGGTCACCTAAATCCAGCGCAGCTGACAGCCGAACACCAAAGTATTCGTTTACATCTTCTACCAATTCTTTCCGTAAATTTTCTTTCTTCATGATATCCACTACTTCATTTTCAATAAGTGGTCGATTTTTTCGAAAAGATTCTTCTAATGGAAGATAAGAACTGACCTCATCAACAAAAGTAGGAAATATTGAATCACCAGAAATGATGTTCTCAATAATTGGCACTACACCTTCCAGGCACTCTCCCAGAAAGAAAGCAGGGATTTTCTTGTACAAATTTGGAATACGATTAAAAATTAAACCCCCAAAAGCTAATGGAATTCTCTGGGAATACAGAAGCTTTGCTACCCTTTTTAATGTAACCGCTGTTGTAAGTTGTTGGGCAGCTAAAATGACGAGATTAGGTTTTATGATTACAGCTGTATCCAAAAATTGTTCGATAGGTGTGTTTGCCCCAAGATAGACAACCCGATACCCAAATCTGCGTAACTGCAAGTTCAGCAACAGTAGAGGGAAAGTATGCCATTCATCCGGAGGACAACCGAGTAATAAGGTTTGGCTACGTGTGGGATAAGGTGTGGCAGTGATCAGTGATTCCAACCGCCGAGAGGCAATGGCAGAAGCAAAGTGTTCCTGCTGCATGGATGCTTCTCCCTGATACCACATCAGACCAAGATTACTCAATCCTTTTTGGAGAATATCCATACATACAACATCGATTGGAAACATATCGAAAGCATGGTTTATGATTTCTTCAGCTTTGACACCATCGAAATGTAAACAGGCTTCCTGCCAATTCAGTCGAAGAATATCGACCCGTGGTGCAGGAACAAGGACCGAATCCAATTCAGCCCCTCTACCATTTGATACTTCAGCCAAAGGATCCCGACCTGCATTCAAAATTTCTTTCCACAGTTCCACAGCTCTACTGATGCTTAGTCCATCGGACTGGCGTGCCTGCAACCACTTGATTGTCTCGATGTCATAATCAGAATATAAACGGTGTCCACCAGCGGATCGGTTCGGCTGAGGTAATGAGTATCTGCGTTCCCAGGCTCGTAGCGCATCGGCTTTCAAGCCTGTTAATTTCAGGACTACATTCAGATTATAAATTGGAGTTTGATTCGGTACTGCCATATTGTTCCCTTGACAACAAATTATTATCAAATATGGATATAGTATATTGTATTGTCCAAGTTTTGTCAAGATATTATACAGATTTATATAGACAATATATTGACAACTTGATAATCATCTGTTATGATAAAAGTATAGAATTTAATATCCTGGGAGTGTAAATGAGAATTTTAATAGCAGGTGGGAGTGGTTCAATCGGGAAAGCACTTACGCGTAGTCTGGTAAAAGATGGTCACACCGTTACGATCTTGAGCAGAAAGCCGCAGACATCCCAGAATAATTTAAAAGGCGTGTCTTTTGTTCAATGGGATGGTCGAACAACCGATGGATGGGGGCATGTGATCAATGAAATGGATGCTGTCATAAACCTGACTGGGGAAAATATTGGAGCTGGGCGTTGGACAAAAAAACGTAAACAATTGATCCTGGAAAGCCGCGAAAAACCTGGCCAAGCACTCTCAGCAGCTATTCAACAAGCTAAAAACAAACCAGAGGCTTTTCTTCAGGTTTCTGGCGTGGGAAGTTATGGGGCAAGCGAATCAAAAATTTTCAGTGAAGAGAGTGCTTATGGCAATGATTTCGCTGCTGGTGTATGCAAAGTTTGGGAGGCCAGCACACAATCTGTTGAGGATGTTGGCGTCAGAAGAGTTGTAACCCGCCTGGCAGTTGTGCTTGACGGACAATCCGGAGCTCTACCGCGTATGTTATTACCTTTTCGGTTCTTTG
>PHBS01000187.1 GCA_002841995.1 Chloroflexi bacterium HGW-Chloroflexi-8 | reverse complement strand
AAAAGAAGATATCCCTGAGTTGGTAGGTTTTTTTGTCAAGACGAAGAATGGAAAAATGGGGGTTAATGTTGAAGATATTACACCTCGTGCCATGCAAGCTTTGCTAAATTATGATTGGCCAGGAAATATACGTGAATTGGATCACGCAATTGAATTTTCAATGATGTTTTGTGATACAGGTATTATTGATTTACCACAGCTACCAATGCATGTCACAAAATAAGTAAAACAAGCCACCTGGCACAAATGTTGCATCTTACCTCTTGAATAATAAATTCAGGAGGTATTTTTATGGTTTCGACAGAGTTGTTTTTCAAAATTGGATTGATTTTGTTGGGGATTGGTGCAATTACTTTTTTTATAGGAATGTATGTACTCGTATCCCGTGTTCTTGGGGTGGGGATAAACAAAATTGCTGAAGAAACCAAAAAAATTGTCCAAAAAGGAATAGCTGAAGAAATGGCTGGATTGGTTGGGAATGCTTCAGTATTAATCGAATCACTCAACCAATTAGTCCAAACGTCTACTGGTATTGGCGTATTTCTAGTTGTAGTTGGCTCAATTGTTATGGGTTGCTCAATTTATCTATTAATTCAGTTTGCTTAACTCAGATTAGGAGATCGAATGAAATCCACAGCTTTTTTTCAATTTCTCAACAATAATATCTCCATCTCGGATCAGAAAGAATTATTTGAATCAATTCGACTTGACCCTATCATCTGGGAAGCCTTATTAAATAATAATTTAATTCACAAAATTGTCGAAAACTACGGAAAAAGTATTGAGAACTGGATGATTGGAAAAATATGTTTATTGGGTATAGGTCTTTCAACGGACATCTTATCAAAACCTATTCGTGAAAAGTTATACTTAAAAAAAGCAATTATTCTCTTTGAAAATGCTCGAAATAATGCTTCTCAAATAGATAATCTTGAAGCAGCTACACTTTTAGCCTTAGCCCTTTATGAAAGAGGACTAAAAGCACAAAATTGGAATGGTCTTCTGTCTGATCTCGGAATTCAGAAATTTGAAAATAGATCTCAGTTTGTGAATTGCTGGCGAACACCATTAGCTATTTTGTACAGTTTTCTGGATTGCCATGATGATTTATTGGTAGGAATTGCATCTGATAAAGATGATAATTTGTCTATTTCATTAATTAATCACATTATTGCAGTGCAATTGTTTTCGAAAACAGAAAAAGTAAATATACTCAAACGTCTTGTAGAGAAAAGTAATTTGACCAAACAAATCAGTTGGTACCAATCGTTTCCAACTCAATTAGGTTTTCTCGTGCCGGATATTTCTGAGGGTTTACATCAAACTGCTCAATTTAATATTTCGAATGACAAAAACCTATTTTCCTCTTATAAAAACATCGAAGACCAGATTCAAGAGAATATCTTATTTGGTTATAAGAATCTTTTAGAAAAATCTAATAACCAAGCCCATGCACATTTTTTGGCTGCAAAGAGTGTATCAAAAAAGCTTCAAGATTACATCGATTTATTATGTCTTGAGTCAAATCAGCCGGAAGATTTCACTGTTTCAGAAGGAAAAGATCCATTTTTTGAGGATATTTTATTGTCAAATTATGATGATGCTGTTGATTTGAATCAATTCAGATCGGATTCTATTGAACCAAAAGGTATTTTATTAAAATTATCATCTTTGGTTGAGTTAATGAATAAAGGGGAGCAAAACAGGGCTAAGGAACTGGCAATCCGTGAATTTGATTTTTGGTTAAATCAAAGAAAAAATAATTGGCCGGCAATCGATGAAATTGAGTTAATTCAAAGAATCGATCATAAGAAAATAATTGAATATTTAAAAGAATTGAAATTAACGTCTCAAATAGAGAATTTTGTTAACTTTCTTGATGATATATCAAAGAATAATCCAAATATTAATCCAGTTATTTTGGATTCATTCGTTGAATTTGCAGGTGCTGAAACACAATATGAAAAATTGAAAGTTGGTTTGGCAATATCACCTCAAAACAAGAAAATACGCTCTGATCTGATGAGGTTACTCGCTCAAAAATGTGATTGGGAAACATTATATGAGGAATGGGAACATGCAGAAACCAATGGAGAAATTGAAGGTGGGGATTGGATTAAATATGCACTTACAGCATGTAAAGCTGGTAAATTGGAAACTGCCCAACGTTTATGTGATAAATTAAGCTCCTCAGGAGCGGATGAGGGACAAATTCTGGCTATCAAAGGAAAAATCTCTTTTCTAAACGGAGATTTGGTATTGGCAAAAACACAATTATCTGAATCGTTAAGGATTACTACCGATTTGGCAGATGCATGGCTGACTTTAGCTGAAATCTATTCACAAGAAAATAATTTTTACGACGCGATTTCTACATTAAGATCTGCGGTACTGTCAGTTCCAGATTCACATGACATCCACTATGCTATGGCTTCTGCATGTTTGGCAAATAATCAATACGCCGAGGCATTGCCTTACCTCAAAAAAGCAATTGCGTTGAATCCTGAAAACGAAAAATACATCGTCGATTATGTTAAAACCTTGAAAGAATTAGGACACTTTGAAGAAGCGAATAATTTCTTGTCTAAAGGGCGATCAAAATGGCCATTAAATAGTGAATTAGCCTATATGGATGCAAAGCGGTCTTTGGAAAAAGGAGAAAAAGAACAAGCGCTTCTTGCTTTTAAGGATGCAATAAATAATTCAGAGAAGCCGGAATATGAGTGGTTGATGACCTATGTCATAACCCTATTGAATGATGATCAATCACAGTTTTCTTTAACTGAAACAAGTATGATTTCTATTGAAAATTTGGCTGCTGCTCAAAAGGTGCTGCAAAAAATTGTTATTAATAATGGCAACAGACAATCCTATGCAAATATTCTTTTAGGCGAAGTGTATTATTTACTGAACGAAATTGAAGCTGCTCATTCCGTTTATCTAGAACTTGTCAATTTAATAAAAGATCCTCAAACCGAACTTTCTGAATGGGAATGGAGAATTTTAGCAGGTATGGGTCTTGTAAAAATTGCTCTTCAAGAAAATGAAGTGGGTCTGGTGATGTTGAAAGACGCAGCGATAAAGAATCCAAATCATATTGGTTTAAAACAAGCTTTAGCGCAGGCTTTTTTT
This sequence comes from Chloroflexi bacterium HGW-Chloroflexi-8, assembly GCA_002841995.1. Classification (GTDB taxonomy): domain Bacteria; phylum Chloroflexota; class Anaerolineae; order Anaerolineales; family Anaerolineaceae; genus UBA6170. Next base: position 3,954 of record PHBS01000187.1, on the reverse strand, counting down.
GATATGAAGCTTGAAGATGATTCAATTCGTACTGCAAAAGAAGCGTTTACCACAGGATCTACAAATGTTCGGACTCTGGTTTGGTATTCCGATTTTATGAAAAAATTGAACCAAATCGATGAAGTGATAAAAGCTTTGGAAAATGCGAATTTATTGAGTAATTACGATGAAGAAATATCTTTAAAATTGGCAAATGAATATGTGAGCGTAGGCAATACTGTAAACGCGAACACGACACTCGACTCAATTCTTCAGAAGGACATATCCGACTACGATTTGTTACGAAAAACAACAACTGCGTTTCTTCGATTAAGCAATTTTGAAAAAGCCTATATTTCTTACAAAAAAGGATTAGTGAATTTACATCAATTGTCAATAGAAAATCAGATTGAATATATTTACTTGTGCTACAAGAACGAAAAATGGCAAGAGACCCTAGATCAGGTTCAAAGATTAATATCCCAGAATTACGGTTTTATAGCAACATACGTAATCCAAGCTGAGAGCCTTGCTGGAATTAATCAATATGGAGCAGCATTAAATGCGTACGAACAAGCCGCACAATTGAAGCGTAAATTAGTTGATTACATAAAGTTTAAGAATATTTCAGAAATGTTTGTTCCAATTGATTGGATAGCAGAATTGGAAAAAGAAGAAACTGTAATAAGTAAATTGGCTTTGGCAGCGATTAGTGCAAATGAGTTCGAAAAAAGTTTAAAGAGCATTGACCAGGTTATTCAGCTTCAACCTGAAAATGCAAATTATAAGCTTTTTGGTGCGGATATCTCTTTACAGTTAAATGATTTTGAAACAGCTAAGAAATATCTTGGTCATCCTGATTTGGGAAAGATGACAGAAAATGATGAAGTTCAATCATCATTGTATGAAGGATTAAATCACATTATAGAAATGATCATTGGAAATCCAAAAAGGAACCCGAATTACCAACTTGGATCAAAGAATATCATTACGAACTTTATCGACATCAATGAAAAATTCTTAGAGCTGAATTATATCGGGGCAAAAAATTCGCTGGATAAATTTATGCAGGTTCCACTCAACAATGATCAACTTTCAATAATTGGCATGGACAAAGCGCTTTTAAGTCAAGCCTGGAAAAACACTTTCTTTAGGTTAGCAATTAAAGTTGCAATTGATTTAGAAGAGTTTTCATTAGCTAATGAATTAATTTCCAATTGGACTGAGCAAAAGGGTTCATCTATTGAAATTGCTCTATATTCATTAATCTCATTATCTGCTTATAGTTTGAAAAGCCAGATTTATTCGGAGATGAAAATCAGACACCATCGAGCAGCCAAACTCGAAGATGCCTTAGTGAATAAAAGTTTGTTCGATCAATTTTTTGCAAAGGCAATCAGTCAAGGGAAGACTGAAATCCTTAAAGATTATGAATTAGCGAAAAGTTTTTCGACAAAAGCCGACTTTGAACTAATTAAATCAAAATATATTTCAAAAGATTTTTCATCTGTCTGGAAATATATCCTAGTTGATCGATTAATGCAGCTTGATTACTTTGAAGCAACGGAAAAATTATTGCTTGAAAACCAAGCGACGTTGGTAGATTTTCAAATGTTTGCCAAATATTTGATGAAAAAGGATCCTTATAAAATTGTTACAGTTTTTCTAGAAAAAAACTTAGTGAGCGACCCAATCTCCTGTCAAATTTTGAGTGTTTGTTTTTCAGAAACAGGGAATTTAGAACAAGCAATTACTTTTTCTGATAAAGCAACAGAGATATGGCCAATGGAGGAAATGTGGAAAGTGGAGAATGCGTTGTTGTTTGAAAAAATCGGGGATTCAGAAGCGTCATTTGCGAAATGGGAAAAAATAATACAACAAGCTGAATCAATTCAGGAAGTTATTTATCCGTATCTCGATTTGTTGCTTCGCGATGGAAAATATGAACGAGTGATTAAATTATTAGATTTATATAAGAAAAACCTTGAATTTTCTTACCAATATCAAAAATATTTAGCCAAAGCATTTTTCATTGGAGAAAAATTTGATGAGGCGTTGAAAGCTATTCATGCTGCGAAAGAAATCGAACCGAATGACGAGGAATCACTTGTTATCGAAGGGAAGATTTATCTTTCTCAAAATCAAATTGAAAAAGCCAAACATATTGCAAACACAATCATTCAAAAAAATGCAAATTGCGTTGCTGGGTATCTTTTATTGGTCTCTACCTATGAATCACAAAAGAAATTTGTTGATGCAAATAAAATTCTTGATGAAGCACTGGGATTTAATCCTAATAATCATGAACTATTGTTGAATAAAGTATGGAATTTACGTGAATTAGGAAATCTTGCCGAAGCATTAAGTATTGCATCGCAAATGAGCGTTTCTAATACCAGTGATTGGGAATCTTTATCTTTGTTAGCTTTACTTTATAACGATTTGGAAGATTATCGGGCGGCAGAAGAAAATGCAAAAAAATCATTAAGAATTTCAATAGATCAGCCAGGACTAATGATGCTTTTAGGTCAAATATTACGAAAACAAGGTCACCTGGATCAGGCAATTGAATATTTTAGTAAAGCAGCAGTTGAATCACCACAAATTATTGAACCTTGTTTAGAAATAGGCGATATTTACTTTGATCAACAAAATTTTGCAGAAGCATTAGACGCTTACCAGGAAGCGATCAATAGAAATGAAAGCGATGCACGTCCATTCTACAAGGCAGGTTTGATCATGAAAGAGATAAAGGATTATCAAAGTGCAGAGAAGATGTTGAAAATTGCTTCAGGACTAGCTCCGAAAGACGCTAATATCCGCAGGCAGTTAGCTGGTGTGATTGCATTAAATTTTGTGCATTCACCGCTGGAGGTAAAATAATATGTTACCTGATCCAATTAATTTGCAAAAAGCACTTAGCCGTGGAACATTCATCCAAATTTTAGATTCAGCATTGTCCCACAAAAAAAACGTATTTGGACGACAGGCAGCTCTTAAATGGCTGGGCACTTTTCCTGGTGATTTAGGAGTAAAACTTTTTCTTGCAAAATTTTATAACGCTGAAAAAAATTCGCAACAATCAATTGATTTAGTAAAGAATTTGGTTGCATTGGACCCTGAATTTTTGGAAGCCTATGAATTTCTCGATGAATTACCAATTACAAGCACGGAAAAGGAGTATTATCGTGCTTGTCGTTTTGCTTTGGGTGGGAAAGGCTTGCAAAAAAACCTGTTACCAGCCTGGAGTCCGGCGCTCCATGCAGTTCAAAAATCAATAGAACAGGATAAAATCGATGCTGCGTCCCAAATGATATTCCGGATCTTGTCCCTTAAACAAGACAATTCGTTAATCAATGTCTACCATTTAAAAACAGTTTATCAAAGCCAGGATACCAATACAGTTCAGAAACTAGCTGAGTTATATGCCAAAAATTGGCCAAAAACTATTCAATTCAAAATGGTACTGGCTGAAGAATTACTAGAAATGGGTGAAGAAGAACGTGCAGTAAATTTATTGCACGAATGTGTTTCACAGGATGCCACTGGTCAGGTTTCACGTAGGTGGTGGGGTAATCAGCATGTTTTCCTTCCACTCTGGCCAGATAAGCTAGAAATTGTTTTGGATTTACAAATTCCAAATGAAATAGTGTTTGATTTGGGGTGGAATTTATTACCAGAAGGTGATCCTAATTCAATAAATGACATGAGTTTCGATGAGTTCGAATTAAATGCATCCAAGTCTCATCGAAAATCATTTATTCGATCCGAAACCGGTAAGGAAGTATCAAAAGAATTTTCAAAGATAGCAAAAAAACTTAGAAAAGATGGGAATACAAAAATTGATGGCCGTTTTCCATCTTATATTATTTTGACAACGAAAACTGGTTTGGTAAAACAGTATGGTGATAATACATATAAAGTTATTTTGCAATTATTACGTCAAATACAATTATTAATTCAAAGTAAACCGGG
>PHBS01000009.1 GCA_002841995.1 Chloroflexi bacterium HGW-Chloroflexi-8 | reverse complement strand
GGACTTAAAAATTAAGTATGGAAGGAAAAAGCGCTTTGGCGGACTGCGTTAGAGTCGGATTTGTTTTAAGTTTAAAGAGAAACATTAAACCGCTAAGTTTGCTAAGAAAAGATTCACTAAGAAAGATTAAGGAACCAACATCTTTCTTAAGATGGTAATCAAAGCAGAGAATCCGGATCTATAAATTAAGCATGGAAGGAAAATAGTGCTTTAGTGAACTGCGGCAGATGCTCGGATTTATTCTTTGTATTCGACTATCCGGGATAGACAGAAAGAATCCTAATTTTCAGATCCTAAAATAAAACCATTCCTTTGTCCACGGGTCTCCCAATCAACTGAATCTAGACTTTTTCAAATAATCCCACAGCTCGGGTTCACGCACCTGGAGTTCCGGGTCAGGGTTGACCCCAAAGGCTTCAAACATACGACTCATAAAGTTACGTGCGACAGCAGCCATCGCAATATCGGATATCTGTTGATTGTTCAACCCGTCCTGATGCAAAAGATCGATATCGGCTTGAGTGATCAAACTGGTGTCCGTACTGATCTTAAAGGCATAGTCCATCATATGTACTTCGAGGGGACTCAGGTCGGCAGTGTGAAAATCTTCCAGGATGGCAATAATTTGCTGGACAGAGAACCCATTTTTATGGAGCACTTCTCCGTGGGCTAACATGCAATAAACACAACCAATCGCTCTGGAAGCAGCAATTGTGACCAATTCATAAGCGCGTAATCTCATATTGGAGCGAATGATCTTAAGCACCTGTCGCCAGGGGGCTGCCAGCTCGGGGCGATAACTCCAGACACGGGTAGTATTCCAAATATACCCGTCTTTCTCCAGATCCTGGTTATACAATTCGAGGAGTACACCCTCAGCATCTTTATCTGCAACCGGTGGCACATACCACATTTTTACCTCCAGATTTCCATCGTTCATTCAATCTAGCACGCCAGTGATTTACGTCAATTTAATTGTGAAAGGTTGTATTGTGGAAATAAGGAAGTCACCTTTTTCTGGAAATGGTCTATTAATCCTTATCTTGTAAAGGTCTGATCAGGCTCATTTAGAACCTTAAATTCAATGATTCTTCTATAGTAAAATCTGTGTAGTATGTCACCCATTTTTTCCTATTTCAACTACCGAACAAGGCAGCATCCGGCAACTACTGGAAGTGTAATTCCGGTGATTCGATTTCAATTGGAAGAATCCGATCGGGAAGTCGGTAGATTCTGGATTGGATTTTTGCACGCTTTTCGGACAATTTTTCCCGGCTTTGGTCAGAGATTCTTGGCTGGTATTGTGGACCATCACCAACAACCCGCTCCAACAACCATCGCCCAGCTTACAAACGAGCTTGAGCAAAAGAACTGGGAGCTTATTCTGGAAAATTCATCCCTGATCAGCTCTGAGAATTGGTGGTCAGGTTTTGTGGAATGGTTACAACCATTTAAGGAAAAACATTCGATTGTTTTCCTTGAAGATTCGGGGAAAATGATGAGAAAAGCAGGAGAGGAATTGATCCACGGAATTTCTCCCAAGTTACGAATCGCGCTTACAGCAAGTGAAATATGGTGGCCACGCTGGTTTTCGGAGGAATTTCCGGGTGAGAACTGTACAGAATTATGGCATAAACTTCGCGTAGCCAATAATATCAAAGATTTTTCATCCGAAATCATCCTGCCAAAGAGAAATTTGCTCACCTCTCTACAGAATCAACTCAGGAGGGAGGATCAGGAACTTTTGATTCAACAAATTCGGAGTATGATCAACTGGCTGCAAGATCAAGGTGAATGGTTGGAGGCTGTGCGGTTAATGCAGAATAATAAAGATTTTGAACAGGCAGGTGAAATTCTGCAGGACAAAGTGGAGGACTGGTCGTCCAGTGGAGCAGATCCGCTCGAAGTCTTATTTTGGTTGAAAGAACTACCCGGAGTCCTACTAACTTCCAAACCCGTGTTGTGTTTGTCAGCAGCCCAGGCAGCAAACAAACTGGGGTTCAACTTTCAGGTTTCTTATTTTATTTCTGCAGCAGAAAATAATTTATACGCTTTACAACACTTCAGCAGAAATGATAAACTATGGCGTGAAATGGTTCTGGATGAAAGCGGAACAACTGTTCAGGGAATCTTGGCCCAAATAACTCAAATCCGTATTGGAGAAAATCATGAAACTGAGTTTTAACCGCGATGGCAAAACATACATCATTCGTCCCGCTTCCAGCACGGATGTTATCCAGGTAACTGAGTTAATCAATATCTGCTCTCAGGAACTGTACGGAAGAGACGAGATGAACCCAGATGAGCTGGAAAACGACTGGCGCTTGGAAGGATTCGATCTGGAAAAAGATTCATTACTGATTTTGCAAGAATCGACACTGGTCGGATACGCAGATATTTGGCGAGTTGTGCCACCTTTTGTGCGATATGACACGTTGATTCAAGTTCATCCGGATTTTCGCGGCATGGGTTTTGGTTGGCTTTTGAATGTTTGGGCAGAAAGCCGTGCTCAGGAGTTAATGCAAAAAGCACAAGAGGGGTTAAGGGTATTTTTGAGTAGTTATGTGAACGCACGGGATCAGGAAGCGGTAAAACTGCTGAATGAATTCGGATCAAAGATCGAACGGTATTCCCTGATCATGGAACGTGATCTAAGCGGTATCATTGAAGGACCATCTTTGCCAGATGGTTTTTCGATCCGCATGGCCAGACAGGATGAATATCCGGATATTTATAAGCTGCAAAGAGAATGTTTTCGGGATCATTGGGGATTTATCGAAGTCCCATTAGAAAAAGGATACCAACTTTTTCAAGCGAATTATATCAATGACCCTTTTTTCCAGCCCGAACTGTGGTTTGTAATTGAACATGATGGGGACATAGTGGGATTGATCATCGGGACGTCTGTGACTTCATACGGTGAAGATTACGGCTGGATTGGTTCATTGGGTGTATTGCGCGAATACCGGAAGTTGGGATTGGGAAAAGCCTTGTTATTACAGGCGTTCAATGTACTGCAATTGTTGGGCAGCACAAAAGTGGGATTAAGTGTTGATGCCCAAAGTCTAACCGGAGCGACAAAATTATATCAAAATGTGGGCATGACAATTGTCGAGAAATTCATTCGTTTTGAGAAAACACTACGGGAAGGTCTGGATCTCAGAACAACAAGGATCGGGGAGTAGCGAGAAGAAGACAGCAGGAACCGTTAATTAGTAACTACAACTTCGCATAGCCAATTAATACCCTAATTATCTTCACTTACAATCTTCAACAACATAGTTCTAGCTCAATCCTCTCTCATCAGCTTAAGTTATACTTAAATAATGATCCATCATTTGATCCCGGCAGAACGATCCCGAGCCGAAATAATTGTCGTAAACTCACGTTTTATTGCCAGTGTCTCACCTGCATTTTCAGTAGAGGAGGCACGTTCCTTTATTTATGAAATTAAAAATGAATTTTCAGATGCTTCTCATAATGTGCCTGCATTCTTAATTGGACATGGCGCCTCTGTAACCGCGCATTGCAGCGACGATGGAGAACCAGCTGGTACTGCCGGACGACCGGCACTGACTGTTTTGCAAGGTAGTGGGTTAGGAGATATTTGTGTGGTTGTAACCCGTTATTTTGGCGGAACCAAATTAGGGACTGGTGGCCTTGTGCGGGCATATACCGATGCGGTCAAATCCGTACTAGCTATCCTACCACACGCTGAAAAAGTTCCCACTCATCAGGTGATGGTTGTCATTTCGTATGGACTCTTTGAACAGACTCGCCTTTTGATACAGAAATATAAAGGTTTGATTCTGGACGAAGACTTTGGTGCAGATGTAACGTTGACGGTTCAATTTATACAGGATTATGTGCAGAATTTTAATCAGGAATTGAGCGAATTGACACGTGGGCAGATCCAGGGGATTATTATCGATAGCAATCCGGAGACCATTTTTCGCATCTGATTTTTTATGGAATTGAGGAAATTTATTGATCAATCCCCAATTTTTATTTTTAAATAAACTTTTTTTCTCAAATCCAGAATTTACATATTTGTAGAGACTTTGTCAGGTAATTGTAACGATACCTTATAGATTATTTTTTTTTAATTGCTATAATTTTTATTGATAATATAATGATTAATTAAAAGAATAAAGGAGACAGAGTGAAGCGTTGCTTTTATGTCATTTTCCTTTTAATTTTCCTGATCTTAATCCCCATTTTTCCTTTTCTTGCAACCAACGCTCAAAGTACCTGGGACATACGAATTAACACCATCAACACAGTAGAGACTCCAGATCACATGATCCTGAAGGTCTATTTCAATATGTTCGATCCTAGCACAGGGGCTGCGGTCACAGATGCGACCCTTTCCAATGCACAGATTACGCTATTAAATACCAACCTGGTTGCCAATGGTGAACTTAAAGAACCAGATGTACCCATTTACGTCGCCTTGGTCCTGGATACCAGTGGCAGTATGGCTGGATCGGAAGAAATATTGAAGAATGCTGCAAAATTGGCTGTCAGCAACACACCAAACAATTCTTTCTTTTCAATTGTCCAGTTTAATGAAGAAATCAAGCTCATGCAGGATTTCACCGAAAATATCGCTGCACTCAGTTTTGCAATTGATCAAATGCAAGTGTCGCAACGTGGCACCTGCCTGTACGATGCAGCTTATACAGCCGTGGAAGCCATGGAAAAAGCACCTGCCGGTAGACGCGCAGTCATTCTTTTCACAGATGGCAAGGATGAAACACGTGAAGGCAAAGTTTGCAGCAAGCATAGTTATCAGGAACTGGTCGATAAAGCCATGAAAGATCAGGTGCCCATCCACACCATTGGACTATCGGCCAAAGAAGCCAACATTAATACGCATGAATTGCAGAGTATGGCAGCCAGTACCGGCGCTTTCTCTGCCATTGGTAAACAAAGTGACCTGGAAAAGGCTTTTGCAGAGATCATGAATGCATTGAAAGCCCAATGGATGGTTGAATCCAATTTATACCCCCGTAATGGAGAAAACAACGCAGTCCTGGCATTAAATGTCAGTGAAAATGAAACGATTAATACTGCTTTTGTGATAAATTCAAATACCGATTATCCCGGTCCTTCCAGCCCGGTCAGTGCTCAATTGGATGGCTTGTTTTTCCTGCCACAAAACCAAACTTATGATTTACAGCTTTCACTGACCTATCCTGATTTGGTGCAATATGTCAAAGTCTCCTTATGGGATGAAAAAGGAGGATCAAAAACAGCAGAATTCGTTTTTAATGATCCTGCGGAACATAATACGTTCAATTTCCCATCCGACCAATTAACGATAGGCCGAGAATATGAAATCCGGATCATTGCAGTCAGTAAAGCAGATAATACTCCATTTGCCATTCTATCCGAAGATAATAAACCCATCACCGAAATGGTGCATACTTTTACATTCGATCCGTCAGCCGTTCTGCCGCAAGTAAAGGTTCAATCGGTAGTCCAACAAGGCAATGATTTGCAAGTCAATATCGAGACGACCAATTCCTCTCTGGTGAATGGGTTTGATGGTTGGTTGGTGGATGAAAGTACTAAGACCGTTGTGCAAAATTCCAATTTCAGTCAGGCAAGTTTTGGCGCCAATAGCGGATCTATTCTATTACCACTGGAAGCCAATAAAATTGCTGACGGGACCTATACAGTTGTTGTTCGTGCGCTGGGAAACCAGAATCAGGTTTATGCAACGCAACAATACGAAGGTATCGTTTATAAAGCCACCCGCCAAACGGTCATTCAAAAAATTATTAAGGCATTAATCGCTTCGCCCTTATACCTATTTATTATTATTGGTATCATTTTAGTTGTGGTCGCATTCTTCATGGTCAATAGCATGCGTGAAAAATCATTAAGCGGCACTCCCGTTATGCAAGGTCGGCTGGGAAGAAAAATAAAAGGCAGCAAAAAACAAAGCGGACAGAATCCATTGGCCAGTGATGAACCCATTCTGAACCGAAACGCTGGAAATGGTGGGTTTCAGCAACAACCAAGAGTTGTTCCACCACAAACCCCCGTGCGTCCTACACCCCAGCCAGTCCCGACTCCAGCTCAACCTGAAGTTATGCCAATGAATATGCAAGAGAGTACGATCGTTGGCATACCCGGGATTAACAACAATGCCACAGTCGTTGGCACAAATAAACCCATCATGCCGGTTTTGGTGTTTGATTTACCCATTGGCAGCACAGGAAATCGGGTATCGATTAATCAGTTTCCGTTTACCATCGGTAGACAGGATACAACTTTGGTATTGAGTGATGCCAGTGTATCGCGGAAACATGCTCAAATTACGATTGATCCCTATTCGGGTGGTTTTGCCTTTACAGATCTCAATAGCAGCAATGGCAGCCTGGTGAATGGTAGCAGAGTTGCTCCTGGACAGCCGGTGAGTATTACCTCCGGAACACGGATCAGGGTTGGAAATATCATCGAATTCACATTTGAAACGCGTTAATAAGGATGAACTAATGGCTGAAAAAACCATCGTCAATTATGAACAACTTCAAGCAATTGTGAAAAAGTTTAATAACGAAGGCGAAGAAATTGCAAAGATTCTAGGAAAACTTCGGGAGAGAGTGCACCATATGCAGTCCGAATGGATTGGGGCAGGCTCTGACTCGTTTTTTGACGAAATGGAAATGGAAATTCTGCCCGCAGTACAGCGATTAAGCGAAGCATTGTTGTTTTCCGGAAAGACTTTGATTGATATCACCAAAATATTTAATAACTCAGAAGAGGAATCCAAAAATATCTTTAAGAGTGATTTCCAAAATGTCAATTTGGGTGCAACTGATTTTGGTGCCGGGCAATTTGGTAATCTCGGAGGTGTTTTAGGAGGATCTGCCGCAGGCACAAGTGGTTCCGAACCCAATTTAGGTTCAACTGACTTTGGTGCTGGGCAATTTGCTGGTGCAGGTGGAACAAGCGATACCAATTCACCAACAACTGAAGGTTCCGGAGGACCAAATCTTGGGCAAACAGACTTTGGTGCCGGACAATTTGGGGAGAGCGGATCTGCTGGAACAAGTGGAGCAGAACAAGGCACACCAGCCTCTGGGGGGCAATCGAGTGGAATGGGGTCTGGTGATACAGGAGCAGCTAGTGGCGGCGAAAGTATCGGATCAGATTCCGGAGGAGCGGGAAGTGGCGGCAGCGGCTCAGGATCCGAAGGTGGGGGAAGTGGAAGTGGTGGAGCCTCAGGAAACCTGGATTCAATGGGTTCTGGACTGAAAAACGCAGCTAATGTTGCTGCGGGCAGCTCTTCCGGTGCCGGGGGTGGAGGTGCTGCAATAGGCAATGATGGCTCAGCAATGCCAGATCACGTTTATCAGAGTGCTGGCGGAGGATCAGGCTCAATGCCTTCTGGTCCTCAAAGCCCTGTTGGTGGCACTTCAGGTACTCCTGATGTTTCGGGTGAAACACTTGGTGGTAATTCGACGGCAGCCGGGATTGCTGGTGTCGTCGGTGGTGCAGGTGCTGCAGCTGGTGGTGCTGCAAAAATTATCAAAGATAAAAATGAAGATGAATAATATGATGATTCATGGCTGATTTATTCTCATCCTGTTTTGCGATTAGAGGAGGTAATTATCAGGTTTGAAAAATATCAAAGACACAAAATCTCCAGCGTTTCCAATCCATCGGAAGATATCCATATTTTTTTCAAAATTGGTTAGAAAGGAATAACAATGGCTGAAAAATCAGAAGTCAATTACGAACAATTGGAAAACATCATCAAACGTTTCCGTTCTGAAGCAGATGCCGTAAACCAACTATTAACTCAAACCAAAGGTCGGGTGGAAGGTTTGCACGGAACTGGTTGGGTTGGAAGGGGCTCGGATCAGTTCTTCGGAGAAATGGAGCAACTCGTACTCCCGGCAATGGGCAGATTGGTACAGGCATTACATACCGCTGCAGGTGCTGCCGACAATATTGCGAAGATTTACCATAATGCCGAAGATCAAGGGCAGGGAATCTTCAAAATGCTCGGTGAATGATCAAGGTAATTTAAAAGGAGCCTAATTATGTCTGAAGTAATTAAACTTAATTACCCTGCCATGCAAGAAATGGCGCAGCAATGTAAAGCAGTCTCTCAACGTCTGTTGGAAACCGTGCGTCTTGCACAACAGGCTGCAGGAGAAATGCAAAATGGTGCCTTGGTGGGTGACGCAGGTGAAGCATTTTCGAATGCCCTACAATCCGCTTTCGTCCCGGCTGTCAATAAACTGAGCCAAAAATTTGAAGAAATCGCCAAAGATATCACTGCAGCAATTTCCGATATGCAAGCTCAGGATAAAGGCGCAGCTGGCCACTTTTAGAGCAGGAGGAGGTAAAAAATGTTAGGTTTTATCCTAAGAATTGTACGAAGTGTCGTCAACCATGTCATTAGTATGATCACCGCTCAAGTCAACATTATTCAAGATGCGGTCACCTCTCCCTTACGCGGAATCGTCCAGCAAGTTACAGGAGGCGTTTGGAAAGGTGAAGGAGCCAACCGATTTGTGCAGGAAATGACATCGGAAGTGATCCCTTCCCTGGTAAATATTGGCAGCATGAATATGGGATTTGGGAATGGAATCAAAAAAGCACTGGATATCATGGACCAGGCAGATCGACAAGCACAATCCAAAGCCAATGAGCTTTTTGATGTGTTCGGTAAGATCTTTAGTTAATCTTTCCATAACCTAGGAGAAACGAAAATGGCTGATGAAGTTTATATGGACATTCCCCAAGTCCAAAAAATGGCGGAGTCTTTCGGAAACTTTGGAGAGATATTACAAGGTGTGGCAAAAGCATTGGAAGTTGCCATCATGGTCTTGAGAACGACTGCATTCGTTGGTCTGGTAGGTGGGTTTGCGGTGGAACGCTATTTAAGTATGATCAAACCGCGGGTTGAAAACCTTGCCAAAAAGATGAATGAGTTAAAAGGCGATTTGACCGGTGCAATTAATCATTATCAAACCGGTGATGAATCCGGATCTCGTCGTTTCCGTTAAATTTATTTTGACTCTATTTCCAGAGTCGTTGGAGTTCGTTTAGAAACACTCAAACCTGTATTATGAAATAATCAATACAGGTTTGAGTGTGATTTTTCGTTTCCAATTCTTATAAACAAACAACCCAACGAATGCACAGTTCGGAAAGGTTTGTTGATATCTCAAACGGCTAGTTTTTCAAAGCCAAACGATTCGATGCGAGGCTTTATGAACCGGATTTGTTTAAAATGTAATGTAATTTCGCAAGACTTTAATTTGTGGTGCCAGGAAAAATATTGTCCCGCCGAAAATGCCACAGAAATTTTTAATAATGGTGAATGGTTCGGACCGATTGAAATAATCCAGCCAATTGTAATTTTACGCTCTGCAATCGTTTATCAGGCTCGTCGGGAAGAAGAGTTAGTCCTTCTAAAAATTGCGAACCTTGGATGTGAAGATAAGCTGCGCCAGGAAGCACACGCTTTTCTTAAATTAGCAAAAAGTGGCCAACACCCATTATTACCGGTTCTGCTACCGGCTCATCCACAAAGCTCAGTCACACAGCATCCTTACGGATGGACGGTAATTGAAGGACGAATCAAGTATTATTCAGTTTTTAAATTTGTTGAAGGTGAAATATTACGAAATTATTTATATAAAAACCCACAGCCCTGGTATCAACACAGCGGTTGGATAACGATGAGCATCATTGATGTTATTTACTATCTTCACAAAGCAGGGAAAATTCATTTATGTCTCAACCCGGATGTGATCTTTTTGCGATTTGACAAACAAGGAATTCCCAGACCATTGCTGCTGGATTTGGGGGTTGGGGATCTTAATCAGGACATTCATACAACCTGGACTGATGGCTATAATCTGCCAGCTTATACGGCACCTGAAATTTTGGAACCTGGTAAACCAGTGGGTGTGAGTGCGGATGTGTACGGAATTGGTCTGGTTTTATACGAAATGCTGGCTGGACGGCCGGTCTATGAATATCATCTCAAAAAGGATGAAGCAGTCTATCGAAACGTTATTAGCGGAGAACATAAACCCAGTGGCAGAATTGATTTAAAAGGAATCCCGGAGATTGTAGAAAAAGCTATTCAACGCCTGCCCCAATCCAGATATTCGGATGTATTAGCTATGGCGACTGAGTTAAAACCCTTTTTCCCGCCCATACCGGCAGAGAAGAAACCCAGGAAAATGAATTGGAAAATGGCTTTCATTGTTATTGGTGCCTTGTTGGCAATTTCTTTAATTCTCATGTTTGTCGTAACCTTGGTTCCTTAGAACGGGGAGAAAAGTATGGCACAAAAAACCTATATCGATCGACCACCCCGAATTGAACCCGAATTACCCTCCGGGGTTCGTAACATTCCTAATCCACCGGATACAGAACAAAAAGCGGGCGAGATTATGGCTCAGGCGTTTTTACCCATGATCATGATCCTGGGATACATCATGGTCTCCATGTTTGGACAAAGCAAGAGCCTGCTCATGATGGTTCCAATGGTACTTTCAGTAGTCGCTTCGGTAGCGCTGGCAATATACACCAATCGCCAGGATAAGAAGCAACGCGAAGAGATGAAAGACACCTATAAGCGTCGGATTAGTGAGATGCGTCGTCAAATGGAAAGCGAGCATGAACAACAGCGAATTTATTATTTCTATAATTATCCAAATCCTGAAAAAACAATGGCGATTGCGGATGATATTGAACGGCCGGATAATGCAAAAGAAGAAGATATTCGTTCGGGAACAAGATTATGGGAACGACGTCCAACGGATCACGACTTCTTAAATCTGCGTCTGGGAATCAGCACCCGTCCTTCCACAGTGATTTATAAAATTAGCGAAAATGAGCAGGTTTCCAACCCACTGATGCGAGAAGCAGCCCGTTTGGCAGAAAATTCCCGCCTTTTATTTGATGTGCCGGTTACTATTCCCTTATTCTTCCAGGTGGATGAGTCTGAACAGAAAAAAGTGGAATCAAAAACCCAGGAACAGCAAGGGTCGGATGAGAAAACCGTTGAAATAAAACAATCTGAAATCCGACATTCGATTGGCATTACCGGAGAATCCGAAGAAATAGTGCATGCCTATCTGCGAACCATGCTGGTTGATTATGCAGCCTTCCATTCTCCACAGGACACCATGTTGTATGTTGCCGGTACAAGCGAAATGCGTAAGCATTGGCGTTGGGCATATGCATTACCGCATTGTAAAGAATCTGGTGTGAATGAAACGTTGCAATTTGAAAGTGACGAAAAACCCGGCGAGAATGAAGCCGACCGAATGCGCTTGTTTTGGAAAAACGTACGCACCATCCTGGAACGCAGAAGGATGCGTCTACAAGATAAAGAAAGTGGAGCGGACGTCAAGCTTCCTTTTATGCTGGTGGTTGTGGATGTGCAAACTGCAGCACCAGAATGGTCTTGTTTACGTGATCTGGAAGGTGAAGCCACCATTTCCACGATCTTATTGGATGGACAGCAATTGGGTGCCGGGATCATTTTTGTGGTGCCGGAACGCAAGAAAGTGCCCAGTCGATGTGAAGCCATTATTGAAGTCAGCTACGATCAACTGGATCAAGAAAGTGCTGTTTTCCGTTATGCAGAAACCGGATTTAATACAATTCGCTTTGTTGGAAAAACAAAACTGGTTACGACTCAGGAAATGGCCAGGAATTTCTCTAAACGCTTGGAACCTTTGGATATCCGGCGTGGATATGGTTCCAGCCTGGCAGCCACAGTCACTTTGCTGGAAATGCTCAATTTGAGCACCATTGATCAATTGCAGGAATATGCGTCAGAGAACTGGAAACGAAGCATGAACCCGGCATCAGCGGACTGGCTTTATACTGCTGTCGGCTTGCTCTCGGGAAATGAACCGCGCGTGTTGACCTTTTCTGCCAAGGCAGATGGCGTACATGGATTGATTGCTGGCTCCACTGGATCCGGAAAGTCCGAGCTGCTCATGACGCTGATCATCGGGATGGCATTGAACTTCAACCCGGATGTATTGAATTTCGTCCTGATCGACTATAAAGGTGGTGCTGCCTTCGAACCCTTCAAAAAGCTGCCACACAAGGTTGATATTGTCACCAACCTGGATCAATCTGCCACTGCCCGTGTCTTCGCTTCCATTATTGCAGAACTGGATCGCAGGCAGAAATTGAATACCTATACCAATTCGAAAGATATCGTCCATTACCGCCGAAAAGGATTAAACCTGGAAGCCGGCCGGCCACCTTATCCTCATCTTTTTATTATCATTGATGAATTTGCGGAAATGATCTCCGGAAATGCAGAATACAAAGCCCAATTGGAAAGCATCACCCGTTTGGGACGTGCGTTAGGGGTCACGTTAATTCTGGCAGCCCAGCGTCCGGTGGGTGTTACTGACCAGATGCGTGCAAATATTAAATTCCGAATCTGTCTGCGAGTCGAAACGCCAGACGATAGCCGAGAATTGTTACGCCGAGCTGACGCAGCATTCCTTCCACCCGGTATTCCGGGACGCGGTTATTTGCAAGTGGGAAATGAGAATATTGAATTGATCCAGACGGCTTATACCGGTGGTGATTATAAAGGACCACAGGAGGAAAATGTAGCGCCAAATGTCATTTGGCTGGATCGCGCCAAGAAAAGCTCGGGGCAAAAAGCAACAGAACCGCCTAAACTTTATGATGTCATAGTAGATATGCTGGCGAATACAGCTCTGAAAGAATCAAAACCGCAATGGCGTCCATGGCCAGAATTTCTGCCTTCTCAAAGTGGCAGTAATTTCCTGACCCTTACAACCCCACTCGATACTGCTTACATGAACGATGAAGATATTGAGCTTCTGAGAGGGACCGATAGCGAAAAAATGACCGGCATGGCTCTCAACGAAAAAGCAAGCAGCTTCTGGGAGGATGATTTTCATTGGGGAGATCTGGAATGGGGTAAAACTTCCATGCGTCCGTTGGTTGGCATTGTCGATAATCCCTATCAAGCCAGCCAGAAACCATTAATGGTCAATTTTGCCAATGGGCATGCTACCATTTTTGGTGCTTCTGGACGTGGCAAGACTACTTTTGTCCGAACTGTCATCACGAGCCTTGTTCTGACACATTCACCGGATGAGCTGCACATTTATATCCTCGATTTTGGTGGACGCGCATTGACCATTTTCCAGGATTTGCCACATGTTGGTGCCGTGATCACATCAGAGGAAGATGAACGGGTTATGCGCGTTTTGAGGAAGATTAACGATATTATTGACCAGCGCCAAATGCTCTTCAGTGAAGCGAAAGTCAATAATCTTGATTCCTACAATAATACCCATAAAGAAAAGACTTTACCTGCTATTTTGGTCGTCATAGACAACTTCGCTGAATTTAAAGAATACTACGAAGGTTTGATGGGGCCACTCATTTCATTGATTCGTGAAGCGCGAGCTTATGGTGTACATTTCCTAATCACTGCAGACGTTACCAATGCACTCACCGGCAAGCTCTTTAATCTGATCACAGAACGTTATACCTTAAAACTTTCAGATTCCTCAGAATATTCCAATGTGGTCGGCCGGGGTGTCCCTGCGGATTTAAGCAGTGTACCAGGGCGAGGTTACGTCCGTGTGGGTAACATGCCTCTGGAATTTCAGACTGCGTTATCTTTCACGCCGGAAGAAAATGACCCCGATAATTTAACCAAAATTGCCAGAATGTGCACACGCATGCAAGAAATCTGGAATAATGGCTGGAAAGGGGAAAAGCCTTCTACAATCGAAACTCTGCCAATGCGTGTTTCTCTTGAAGGATTACTGCACGAATATGAAGTTCCAAAAATCAAGCGCCCATATTCGATCCTGGGTATTGACGATCGCAGCCTGCAAGCAGCAATCGTTGATATCGAAAGAATGGGTCCCCATTTAACGGTCATAGGTCAGCCATTTTCAGGTAAAACAACCGCTTTGCGAAGTATCATCCTTTCATTGGCTACCAATTACAGCCCGGATGAACTAATGATGATTTTGGTTGATTATTCCAGGAAACTTTGGAAAGGAAACGACTATTCCCTGGCAGATCTTCCACATGTGGTCGATACCATCTCTGAAATCGATCAATTGGATGAATTGCTCGAAAATATGAAAGTAGAGTGTACTGACTTTGAGACACATCCAAAACGACGCAAAATTATGCTCGTGATCGACAATTATGATGCATTCTCAGACGAATCAAGTCGTAAAAAGATGTCCTTCTTTGAGGAAATTGCTCAATTAATCCGCAAATATCAGACCGCGGGAGTGTACGTGATCGTTGCCGGCTCCGTCAGTATTATGAGCTCTTCTGATGATCTGAGAAAAGTTGTGACAGCACCTAATTTTGGAATCGGTCTCAAGAGTGCAGACGCGGTCAATCGTTTGAATGGCAAGTTCCCGCGTAGTCTGGCAGATGTTGAACTACCCATGGGACGTGCCTTTATTGTGCGATCCGGTATCACTTCGATGTTACAAATTGCTACACCTTATGCCAACGATGAAGATATTGAAGGATCTTTAGATACATGGGTTAAGAATATCAACAGGAAATTCAAAGAGACAAAAGCAAAGTGGATTCGAGTCCCGGAAGAAAAATCTCCTGAAGCAGTAGAAGATGATTCTGCGACAGTTGCAAATTCCGGTTCGGATAAGTCTTTCAAGGAATCCAATTTCGATATGCCTGCCATTAAGAAAATGCTGATCGATTATGGAATGCCTGAATCGTTATTAGCGATGCTTTCACCCGCAGACCTGGTGGAAAATGCGAAAAGTCTAGGATTGCTCGGAGACCAAAAACCAAGTGAGGGATGATGATGGACGATTATATTGATGTAAAAATTAATGTTTTTGAACATACCGGGCAACATGCACAAATCCGGAAATCACTCACAGTCACTAATTTAATTGAAGAAATTCTTAAAGAATTCGATGACATTGGTGTGAATGCTTCCGAGAAATATACACTTTTATTAAAAGGTGTGGACCGCCCTTTGAATCCTGCATTAACCATGGAACAGCTAGATATCCAACCTCAGGATGAATTTACACTGGGTTATGCTCAACAAACCATACGCCAAATGTTGGATCCGGAACATTACGCCACACTTCGCGAAGAAACAACCGGCAAGGTTTTTGATATTCAATGGCATCCAGCCGTCATAGGGCGACCCAGTACTGAAGTCAATCATAATATTATGCTGGCAGTTAACATGCAGCTGATTCCTACCGGTATGACAATTTCTCGAAGACATGCCCAAATCAATTATTCCAATGGAAAATATTATATTGAAGCCCTTTCTGAAAACAATCCCACATTTATCAATGGAAAAGAGGTCCCATTTAATAATGAACGTGAAATCCGAAACGGGGACCGGATTATGCTTGGACAACACAAAGTAAGTATGGTTTTTGAGGCTCGAGCTATTCCCGGATCCTCTGGTAGGGCATCATCTCAACAGCAAAGACCGCCTTCTCAACCTGTGCAAAGGCAAGCACCAGCATCTGTTTCACAACCAATTTCACAACCAGTCTCACAACCAGCAACACCTGTCTCTCAGGGGGATGGTTCTGCTACTCGGGTAGGGGTAGGTGATCTGCGAACTGCCAAATTAATCATCGAGCGCTGTACCAATATTCCAATTATCGGCCAGATTATTGAATTGACCAGTTTTCCATTCATTCTGGGACGCTCGACTCCGATTCTTTCTTCCGAAAGTGATGTCTCACGGCAGCATGCCCAAATCGATCTGAATCCGACCAATGGGCAATATACAATTGTGGATATTCACAGCACCAATGGAGTCACCCTGAATGGAGTCAAGATTGACCCCGATACGCCTTATGAGATTGTGCCCGGAACGAAGATTGGCATGGGACACTTTGTCCTGATGAGGTTTGAGATATAGATTAGCGGGTAGCGGATAGCGAGTAGCTGGAAGTTCAAGAAAGCTGATAAGTTATTAAGCTGTTGAGTTCTTAAGAACTTAAGAACTTAAGAGCTCAAGAGCTTAAGAGCTTAAGAGCTTATAAGCTTTTTTATCCATTTACACTCAACGGGATGCCTTTACTGGCCTCCAAACGTAATGTGATGGCCTCCTGTGGACATTTGCTCACACAAATTCCACATCCCATGCATAAAGACTCATTCACAAAGGTCAGATTTTCTTCATTAAAATCAAGGGCTTTGAATTGGCAATACTCCTGACAAACCCCACAACCAACACATTGATCTTGATCAACCACTGCCAGATAACCAGATGAGACCAGCATGGGAATACCCTGCATATGGAACTTCATTGCCCCACAACAGCAACTGCAGCAATTGCAGATTGCATAAAATCGTCCGATCATGGCTTCCTTAAAAAATGCGTGATGAACATGACCACGACGGTCTTCCTCTTCTAAAATCTGGAGCGCATCGTCTCTGCTAATCCAACGACTCTTCTTTGGCTCATGTTCTGTAATGAAACTGGCAAAAGGTTCACCCACAATAATACATACTTCCATTGGCAAACAAGGATTTTCCTGATATGCCCGACAGGGGCAATCCAGCACAGCGATATGATCGGGGTCTTGTTCCAAAATTGCTCTGGCCTGAGTATAAGGAATGACCTGCTCCAGATCCGGCATGCGAATCGGTTCTTTCACCGAAATGATTTCGCGGGCAGTTTCAAGTGGAATTACTTTGCCATGATAGCCATCTGCATGGGTATAGCTAGGTTGTGTCAGACTGTGTTGGGAAGACCGCAGCGGGTGAGGAGGAAAAAGTCGGTCTATCAGAGGATTCAAGAAGGATAATTTTTTTCGTAATGGATGATCGCCTTTGCCCATACCTATATAAAGATACGGCCAGCGGGCGTACAAATATCCATGCATGAAATTGATCAAGCTGTAATTGGGGGCTTTCCGCCATTCTTTGAAAAATGCTCGGGTGGAAGGCTTGAGAAGGGAGGACATAAAATTATCCAGGAATGGGATCTGTATTAAACTGAATTAATTATATACAACATGAATTTTTAAAAAAATGGAACGGGGATCTTATTTTAGCTGAAATAGACGTCCGTATTTTCCCACTTGCGCTTTCCGTATATTGTTTTTGAGTCCTATCTCCTGTATTCGACCCTGACCCTGGTCCCTTTTCCTGGTATTGAAGATATTACCAGTTCTGCCCCCACCAGATCAGCGCGTTCAGACATTCCTAACAACCCATAATGACCGCTGGGAGCAAAGGCATCCATCTGGTCAGGTACATTAAAACCTTCTCCATCGTCTTTAATTTCGATTACAACGAGTGGATCCGAAAATGAAAAAAGTACCACTGCCTGTCTGGCGTTCGAATGCCGGATAACATTTGAGAGGGCTTCCTGTGTGATTCGATAAAATGCAAGTTCAACGGTCTCAGGCAAGCGTTGTTCCTGACCCTGAACTTCCAACTCAATTAAAATATTTTGCCCTGATCGCATTTCTTCCACAAGGATTTTTACAGCTGAAACCAGTCCGAAATCATCCAGATAAGCCGAGCGCAAACCACGTACCAATCTACGCAGGTTTTGGATACTCTTTTGCACCAATCCTTTGAGCTCAACCAGATCAGGATGGTTTTCAATGCCTTTTTGCTGTTGTTGTAACTCCGACATTTGAACGCGCTGCTGCAATGCAATCAGACTTTGCAAGGTATCATCATGTAATTCCCGTGCCAGATTCTGACGCTCGTTTTCCACACCGGCTGTCAAAGCACCAATATACTGATGCAAATTTCCCTGAACCAATTGCAGCTCTTGAGATACCTGAATTAATTGCTGTTGGAGGTTTTGTATCTCCTCAATCCCGCCCACTGTTTCCTGAATCGCTGCAAAATCACCCCTTCCGAGCTGGAGAGACTGTTGTTGTAATTTCTGCAATGGTATGACAATCTGCCGTGCTCCAAACCATAGCGCAATGACCGCGATGACAAATAAGGGGATCAGGATTAATGGCATATAGAATGTCGTGTTGATGAGGGGACTGGCAACACTCCCCCAGGTCTCCTCATAAATGATCAACCAATCTGTTCCATCGATCGGTGTGTATGAAATCACCAGGTCCCCATTTTTCGCAGGAAGGATACGGATGCCATCCGGGATATGTGAAGAATCCTGGTTGTCCAGAATGTTAGGTGGATTTTCTGAGATGTAAGCAGTGGTCGTTGCAGCATACAAAATCTGGTGGGGATCTTTTATCCAGATGCTGACACTGGCAGCAGCCATCAGATTTTCAACTGAATTTTTCAGAAATTTTTGTGGGTCAAAAGCACCTACAAAAATCTTTTCATCTGGACCTGGAACTGCGATTATGGCTAGAGATTCTTTACCAATCGAAATCGAAATTGGATCAGAAATAGTATCAACTGGCATTGATTGCCAGGTTCTTACAGTATCTGGATCAACACTTTCCAGAGGGAATGTTGAAGTAATCGGCTGAAAATGGTTTGTGCTTATATCAAAGATCGCGATACCACGATCAAAATATGGTTCAATATCCAGATATTTTGGATTTTGAGACGTTGTTTTTTCGTATAGCAATAAGATTTCACGCTTATCCTGCAATTGGTTGGCAATATTGTCTGCGGCCAGGCGTACAGAACGCAAATTTCGGTCTCCAACCATCATACGCATCTCACGCAAATGCAAGTATTGGCTTAAAAAGACAATTGCCAGAATAATAACCAAAACAGGCAAAATGGTGATTAAGAATATCCGGATCGTGAATCCCCGCCATCGAAAAAAGGGGAGTGGAATACGTCCCAATCCGGATTCTTTCATTGGGTTTAACCTGCCAGGTCCGAAGACAAAATACCCTGAGAAACAGCCCGCATAACCGCTTCCGTGCGGCTGGCAGCTTGAAGTTTATCAAAAATATGGGCTAAATGATTTTGAACCGTTCGATCGGAAATTCTTAAATGGATGGCGATGGCTTTATTGGTAAATCCTTTTCCAGCCAAACGAAGCACTTCGATTTCCCTCTCGGTTAATGGCTCGGTAGTCATGGTTGGTTTTGGATGGGCGTATTGATTCATCATGCGCCGGGTGAGGACTGCATCCATGACAGCCTTGCCTTCTGCCACATCCAGGACCGCCTTGACGATTTCAAGAGGTTCTGACGTTTTAAGAACATAACCATTTGCACCGGCATCTAAAACCGCCTGAATATATGGATCATCATCGTAAGCTGTCAAAATGAGAACACCAATATGCGGGTGATTTTTTTTAATCCATTCTGCCACGGCAATACCGTTCATTTTTGGCATTTGAATATCCAATACAACCACATCCGGTTGTAAGAATTTTAGCTTTGAGAGTACTTCTTCTCCATCCGAGGCTTCCCCAATGATCTGGATTTTTTTTGAATGCTCCAGAAATTGGCGAATTCCAGCTCTAACCACGGCATGGTCATCTGCCAGGATCACGGAAATTAATGTTAATTCAGGATTCGACATGCTTTTGATTATAACCATTCCCCCTAAGTATAGAAAGATAAGCAAGTGAAAGGTTTATGCAAGGTGTTTCACGCATAATTTATGGTGAACAATTTCACAAATTCACTATAATATTTATGTCATTATTATTTTTTGTATTCCTATATGGATCTTTTGTTCATTTTGTAAACTAACTGTTTTTCAATTTTAATCAATAATTTTTTATTCTCCATAAATTTGATTAGGGAGTTTTGCAATGAAGCGTGCTTTGCCATGGGCTAAAATGTCATTTCGTTGGGTGTCTATTCTGATAGCAATTGGATTCATCCCGGTATTCATATCTTTTTCTCAAATACTAATAAAAGAACAACCCAAAGAGAAAGTAGAAACTGCTTGGATGAATCTTCAAAAAGCGGGTGAATATTCCTTTTCTACAGTCGTTGAACAAGAAATTCATCCAGCACCTGCCTTAACCAATGTTGGTAGCTCTGCAAAACGCGATATTTATTATTTGGAAGGAAATGCAGATCTGGGAAACAACGAATTGTTCATGCGATTATTCCAGGATTCCAGCAGCCTCACAGACAAAAGTGATTCCATTGAGATTCGAATTGAAAATGGTGAAACTCATGGTCGTTCTCAAGACAGTGAATGGATCAAATTAGATACTTTTTCAACCGAAGGTTTTGCCCCAGGAAATGATTTTTCTTCATTTTTAACTTCAGCTACGAATGTAAAGTATATAAAATCCGAAAAAAGAAATATCACCGAAAAAAATGGACAGAGAAATTCCATTTTGGTAAATCATTTTTCATTTAATATTGATTCACCCCGGTTTGCAGTATATATGCGCGATCAAATGGTTAAAGAATACCATCGCGCTGGTAAATTACCGCTAGGTATGGAATTATCCATTTCAGATGAATACCGCAATATGGTTTCTAAAGGTGAAGTATGGATATCGGAAGATGGATATCCAATTCATATGGAAATATCAATGTTAATGCCTCAAGAGGAGAATGGTGAACAGGTAGAAGCATTGGTAAAGACAGACTTTACCAGTATTGCCCGTGGTAAATTGATCGCATCTCTCCCACTACCAGTACGGATAACCAGTACATTGGGTTTGATCTTGCCGACCGAACAATGGCAGGAGAAGGTTTTTGCAAGTAGTGGTGCCATCCTTTTTTGCTTCGGAATTTTTTGGATGTGTTCCCAATCCCGTAAAAAGCTGGTAAACATTGTTATTTCCGTACTTTTGATTCTGTTATTCTTATTTACACCACTCTGGCAAAGTTACCAGACTGTCGTTTTCGCCAGTGAACTTGAGGAAAGACAAACATTAATCAAAACCAAGCAAGATGAAGCCAAAAGTGAAAAGGAAGTCTTCGAAACACTATACAGCAGTGACTGGAACCCGCACCAGGCTCCAAGTGCAGACACAACAACCAACTTGAGTATTGCCAGCTCTGAAATAAAAACGGATCAGCTCTTTTCAATTTCATTAAGTCCATTGAATCAGACCAGTGAGGATGAAGAAATTGCAGATCGTGATCAGGATGGCTTAACTGATGAGTACGAGAGTGGATTTGAAATTTCCATTCTCAACCCGGATGATCCTGATACAGACGATGATGGTCTGTTGGATGGCGAAGAAATGAAATTGGGAACTGCACCCGGAAATGCAGATAGCGATGGTGATGGAATCCTGGACTTTGATGAAGTCAATAGCTTCTATTACAGGAATGCCAATACTCCGGAACAGGAATCCGGTGATTGGTATTCGGACCCGACGAACCGGGATACAGATCGGGATGGCCTGTTGGATGGGGTCGAATGTGATCAACGCGTTTTAGATGATGACACGACAACAGCCGGGGTCTGCCAGGATCTGGACCAGGATGGCTATCCGGACATTTTTGACACAGATGATGATGGCGATGGTGTTCCAACCATTGTAGATGCTGACCCAAATGGTTCTGTCACTGAATTATTTGATGCAAACAATCCACTGGAAATGTCCATTCGCAACATCGCTGATGGATTACCGGTTTTTGTTGAGTATCAACTTCGTCCTAATAATCCAAAACACTTAACCTATATTTTAAATGTATTGGATTGGCCAAATGAAGATGATGACGGTCAGATTCAGCGGGTCACCAATTCGACTTTTGGGGATGAGATGTCCAGTGCTTCGCTGGAAGCAGATCCACGTCCTTCTTTTGGTGATTTGCGCCTCATTCCAATGGTGGAAATTACGTCTAAGAATAATATTCCGTTTGAATTAACCAATTCTTTTACCACAATCATCGAAAGTGAAGACTTTCAAGGTGAGTTGCAATTTACATCCGTTAATATCGGCGGATCGATGCAGACTGAAGTGAAATTATTAAGTAGTCCAGCCGAAACCTACAGGATCTACTTTGGGGTGGGGGATTGCGATAAAAGTAGCAACCTTCAATTAATTGGCAGTTATATCCAGGGGACAAGCCATAACATCAACGTAAACCTGGGAAGTGTTGCTGAAAGCCAGTATGCCTTCTTTGTAAAAGATGCCAGCGATTCCAATTACCTTGCCTGTTCTGTACCCTTACATGCACATGGAAATTTACCAGACCAGGTTGTTAATACCGGTATGATTGAAGCTTATGGAGGCTTTGTGCGTGATGACGCGCAGGGAAACGTGCTTTCATATCTGCCTTTATCCGTCTTAAATGATATTTCCGGCAACAATCCGGTAGCTTTTACTGTTAAAGTACCATTGACTAATCAAAATAACCGCCTCAACCAAACGAATATGGAAGTGCGTATGGTTTGGCTCTTGAACATGCTGACCGATGTCTGCAAACCGATGCAGGAAGGTTACACAGAAACGGATGACAAACCATGGTGTGATCCAAAAATCGGTGACCGTTGGTATACAGATATTGCCAGAGTTGTACACTCATATAATGACGAATTCAAGCTCACGGGTGCAACCATCGTTGAAGATCACGGCATGGATATGTCCGTCATATTTGAAGACCCCCAAATTGACCCTGAACCGGAATTTGATGATCCACTCTGGAAAATCTCTTATGGGTTGCAGGGAACCTTCCTGGCTGGGCGTAGTGATTTTGACATAACAGATATTACTGAGCGTTTTGACCGTGAAGATGGCATTTTTTCAGATGGTTCACAGGAATTATGGGGTATCCCGGAAGATTCCTTTCAGGTTGAAAATTACCACTATGATTATTATGACCAATTCCAAAAATTCTCCAGCGAACAGGTGCATACATTATTTGAGACTTATTTCCCGGGAGCAATTACTGATTCTGGCTACACATTTACCAATCTCCTGTTTGCACGTCAATTCAATCAAAGATCGGTAAGCATTGGCACCGAGGCAGGTAACTGTAGCGATGGAATTTGCGTTTTTGATTTCAATGGTGTAGGTACATTAACAAACACATTGCTAAACTGGGCACCTTATCATTTTATTGATAACAGTTGGAAAACCTCCCCATTGGAGTCCAGTTTGGATTTATTAGAGTCTCGTATCCGTTCGCTTGAAGATTTCCAGTCAGCCGATGAGACTCGTGATGAACGAAATTTTGTGGACGGTCAGATCTACATCATCCGCTATTATTATCAAAACTTATTTTATGGGATGGCTGGTCTGGTTGCATTAAATGGGAATCCCATATCCAATCCTGCTGCAGAAATGTCCGACATCAATTTATATGATGGATTCTTCTCCTTACAAAAGAAAGGCAGTGCAGCCAGTAAAATTGTTGGAATGCTGGCAGGAGCAGTGGTTAATGGGCTGGATAATAATCTAAGCGCCTGGATTTTATTCAATTTAGGGAATAAAACCGATAAAGTAAGAGGTTTTTTCATCGCTCTGGGGGATGGCCTGCAGCAAAAAGCTTCTAAATTTGCAAATTTGTTTAAGAATACGCTCCTAAAAGTGATCGCAGGCATCGTTCTTGCCGCGATTGTAGTTGCAATTATTGTTATTGCCGTCATCTATCTCACAGATCCAAATTCACCCACCGGTAAAATATTAGGAAAAATATTGACCGCAACGATGAGTGTTGTGGCAATTTTAGCTTCAGTAATGACATTAAAAGAAGTGATTCCATTAGTTCAAGCTGGCAAAGCACTTAGTAATTCCTTAAAAACAGCCGCTGTCATTGGAGCAATAATTGCAGGTGTTATAACCTGGGGAATTTTCATCTACCAGTGGGCATCATCCGGGATGTCCGCAGGTTCATTACAATTCAATAGCGCACTGGCAGATGCGATTGCTGCCACCATGACTATCATCCTTATGGCAGCTCTGGCCTGTACAGGAGTGGGAGCCATTATTGTTGCGGTCGTGGCCATTATCGATGCGATCATTACCGCATTTTGTGCCGCCTTTGGCGTGTATGACCGGGAGGATGACGATATTGCCAAACAATACGTCTGTATCGGAATTTCAGGATGGGTTACTAAAATATTTAAGTGGTTTATTTATAGCAACACCTATCTGATTGATTATGACAACGGTGACAGGTTGGAATTTAATGGTGTTGAAACAGACTATCAAAACAAATACCTCGGAATTGCCCAGGGAAATCATATGTCTGTGGAAGTTTCCATTACGAATACAGTCACGCTTTCAGATGTACCATTTGATTGGAAAGCTGCTGCCTATTTTTGGCAGTATTCAAATAAGAACGCAAAAACCTCAACTTTTGCGTATAAAGTTCAAGCAGGTGAAAACGATATTCATGATAATCTGAGTCGTGGTTCGATGAAGGACGTATGGCAATCCGCAGGTAGTGATATGTGGAGTGCTGAATTTGTGGCAAAAACAGATGGATACGACATCGAATTACCGGTTGCGGGTATTAACCGTGATCCGATTGCAAATGTCAGTGAAGGAAGTGCAGTACCCGTTCAGGAATGTTGGGTAATTCCTCCTATCTTCCCAATCATGTTTCCAATACCGGTTTGTTATATCCGCACTGAAAAAGCAACTTTCCAAATCCCGATGGATTCAAGTTTAACTTTGGATGTGTTCCCGGTCTCTTTGGATGCATTTTATTCTCTGGTGGAAGTAAGTAATGGCGGTTATAGTCTTTCCTGGGGACGTGATGCTGAAAAATCTTTCCCGATCTTCAGCGATGCAGATGGCGACATGCTCAAGACAAGCCAAAAAGGCGGTAACGACCCGGATGATTCTTTGTTTGACACTGATCAGGACGGTCTTTCGGATTACGACGAAATCAGCTATGGGACAAACCCTCGTCTGTTTGATAGTGATGATGACGGACTTTATGATCTGGAAGAATTAATGCAAGGAACGGATCCAAAACGTAAAGATAGTGATGGAGATGGCCTTCCAGATGCGGTCGAAGTGGCGGGTTGGTATTTTACTTATGGATTCTACAGCGACGGCTCACCAAAAGAAACGATGGTCTACCCAAATCCGCTTTTACCTGATTCCGATTTGGATGGTATTACAGATCTCGAAGAAAAGATTTACGGGTTTAATCCAAATGTATATGAAAATGCAGATATCCTGGACTACAGTTTAAGCTACCGCGAATTGGATGCCCCGATTGTCAGCCTGACTTTGGATGAATTTAACGGAACCACTATATTCGACGACAATTCAAATTTTAAGTTTGATGCATTTTGTGATGGAGACTATTGCCCGGTCAGTGGGCTTGAGGGAGTCTATTTAAATGCTGTGCGTTTTGATGGTCAGGATGTATTGTATTTGCCCACAAGTGCAAAACAAATTTCCTTCCTGAACAATCAAAAATTCACCTTTGCTGCCTGGGTATATCCCCAGGGAGATGGTACTTTAATCAGCAAATGGCAAACCGGAGCAGATAAA
This sequence comes from Chloroflexi bacterium HGW-Chloroflexi-8, assembly GCA_002841995.1. Lineage (GTDB taxonomy): Bacteria > Chloroflexota > Anaerolineae > Anaerolineales > Anaerolineaceae > UBA6170. The sequence continues at coordinate 19,792 of PHBS01000009.1, read as the reverse complement.
CGTCAGGAAATAATCCTGGAGTTGGTTAATGCCCATCCGATCATCCGTAGCGCTGATCAATCCGTTACATCCAACATCTCTTTACCACAAGAAGAATGGTCACACCTTGCGGCCAGTTTTGACGGCACTCGTGTGCGTTTCTATTTGAATGGGGAATTAGAGGATAGCTGTACGGAAGGCAGTTGTAATTGGCAAAATACACATGTCTTTACCTCAGATCGTATGGCATCCACACTCACGGTTGGATCTACGCTCGATGAGAATGGTGCCCCAGAAAATGGATTTACCGGATTAATGGACGAAATTCAGGTTTTTGACCATACGCTCGCTGATGTTGAATTAGACGAACAATCTTTTATTAAGACACGATTAATGACTCATCGGTACAATTCCCAGGATTCATTCGTCCGCCCAGCTGAAGTGATTGAATATACTTCCATTGTCAAAAACTTACTCAATAGCCGGTTCGCTTATGGCTTGTTAAATACAGTAATAAACGGCGCAGAGGCAATCGTAGATTGGACTGAAAAACTGATCCCAAAAACCTTTGTGTTGTACCCGGATAATCCGGTTGTGACAGGCGTGAATATATTTAATAACATTGAGCAACTGCAAATCCAACCAAATTTGGATGAATCTGTAGAGGTGACATTCAATCAGACTGCCTCCGCCCAAATTGTGGACCGACGCACAGAATCAAATTTTGCTCAAATATGGTTGAAATTCAACGAATCAAGTACTTTCGAAACTTTCATCGATTCATCCGGGAATATGCCACCACGAGATGCTACATGCAGCACCTGTCCGACAAGCGGACAAACCGGCATACTCAATAATGCTATCCGGTTTAACGCAGGACAGAATACACCTCTCGTTCTTCCGACTCTGGATACTCTTGGTCTGATTGATAGGGGAATTACCGTGGCATTTTGGGTAAAACCGAATGCAGGATCTACTTCTAATCTTACGATCTTAAAATCCAGTGGTAATCAACTCAGCTTGAATTTGATTCCTTCCGGCCAAAATTATTTACCACAAGTTTACATGCATGGTTCACTGGTATCGCTCAGTTCCTGGAGAAATGTAACCGGTGGTCAATGGAATCACATCGTTCTGCGATATAACGACGGTAGTCAGGTGCTAGAGGTATATGTGAATGGGGCAAGGGTAGCCACAGCGAATGCTATTACCCCAATCAATAGCGATAACACGTTGTGGTTAGGTGGTTCTCCACAAGGAACCAATTACCTGATCGATGATTTACGGATATTCAATCGTCCTTTAACAATTCTGGATATCAACCTGCTGGCAGAACGTCCGGTCCTGGAATTAAAAATGGAAACAACCTCCTTTGGTGATAGTTCTGTCTATAACCAATCCGTTAGTATTCCAGTGCAAGCTCCTAACCAAAGCAGTAATTCGGTTCGCGGTTATTCATTATCGCCTTCTAATGGATCCGACACCGGCTTTATTCAGGTCAATGGCAACGCATTGTTGGATATGAATGATGGTGCTTTCACTTTTTCAACGTGGATTTACCCACAAATCAATACAAATGGTAATTGGGAAGGCATATTTGGAAAACATGAATACAATGATCCCAACCATTCCTACCCAACGCTGGAAAGATCCGGAGGATTATTAAGATTTGGTTTTGGAAATGGCTCCAGTTACCAGTCGAAAACCTCAGGGAACATTCTTAGTAATAATACCTGGTACCAGGTAGCAATTACTTTTAAACCGAATGGCAGTGGGCAATATGAATACCGGCTTTACCTCAACTCAGAGCTGAGAGATTCCTATCTTTTTAGTAGTAAACCTGTCAGCACCAGCACTTTTTATATTGGGCATTCAAGTAGCTCCTATCATGGTTATCTGGGGACACTGTACATGGACAACGAACATGATGCAGGCTCGAATGCCGAAGTGTATATGTATGAAGATCGCAATGGAAGTTATTATCATTCCATATTTGGTGACACTGACATGGAAGATGGAGACACAAAATCGGTTGATCATGGCGATACGATTACGAATTTTGCCCACGTTCGCTATGTAGTTATGGAGGATGATTCCACCTCCTCAAATGATTACTGTGGAGATGTCAATTTTTACTGGTACAACTGGCCAACCTCGGGTACTGCTTACCTCTCCAATGGATTTGATGGACGATTAACTTATTCATTAAGCCGAACCTCTGTGCAATTTATTGGCAAGATCGATGAATTTCAGGTTTATCGTTATGCGATCGATAGTGAACTGGTCTATGATCTCTATAATTCCATACCGATCACAGCCCGCTTGCCTTTAGATGATCGCCCTGCATCGGATTCGTTTGTAAATAAAGCCATCATCGGTGAAATTGATGATGGTACGTGTTCAGGAACAAATTGTCCAGCTGCAGGCACGGTAGGGTTGATCAATCAGGCTGTCCGCTTTGATGGAAAGGATGATGTTATTTCCGTCCCCACCAATACAACACAGGATTATATGGTGTCATTATGGATCAACACATCCTGTCCGGATTGCGGTGTTTATACTTTACAATCGAATTCTGGCACCGTATTAAACCAAATTTATTTACGTGGGGGTAATATCTGTTCTACTGTACAAAATACTGAAGTCTGTACACGTAATGCCACCCTGATTAATGGTCAATGGCACCATGTTGTTTACAGCAACAATGCTGGAGCTACATCTTTTTGGCTGGATGGAGACATTGTCAACCAAATATCCGGACAACCGTTGGTTGCCAGCGGTGGCGGGCATGTCTATCTTGGCCAGGCAGATCTGGCAAATAATGACTATCTAAATGGTCAATTGGACGATGTACGTGTATTCCGCTACAGCCAGGCTGCTGAAGTTGTGACTCAATTACTCCAAAGGGCACCTTTCTTCTTATCGCACTTGGATGATCCGGATGCTTCGGATGGAATTCTGGAAGACACACCAGCTGATTGGATGTTGGATTGCAATCCGGATTCCAACAGTTGCCCTAAGACGGGAATGAAAGGACGATTAGGCACTGCAATGGAATTTGATGGGAGCAATGATTATTTGCGCCTGCGACAATCGCAATTATCTGGCAGTATTCAAAGTTTCTCAGTATCTATTTGGGTGAAACCAACAAATGTTTTATCATCAACGCAGACACTCTGGACTTTATGGAATGCAAATAACACGGCGATCAAATATAGTCTCGGAATTATTCCGAATGGCATGAAATTATGCCTGCTGACCGGAATTGACCCAAACACCTGTGATGCCAACTCGAACGTCGACCTTATCATGAATGTCTGGAACAATATTACACTTACGGTAAATCGAGATAGTTCCATTCAGGAGAGTTATCAACTCTACATCAACGGATATCTGGATTCAAGCGGTCTGGGCGCGCGTGACAGAATAATCAGCAACGGATTGGGCAAATTCGAACTCGGCAATCGAATTGAAGGTTCACAAGCGGGTGGAGCATACCTTGGTTTGATTGATGAAGTCTCACTTTACGCCTATGCGCTGAATGAGATTGATGTGCGGGATACCTTCCATTACCAGATGGAAAGTGTGGAAGAATCAAATTCCATTGGCGTGACCGTGGATGCAGATAATCCGACAGTGGAATTGGTCACATTCAATCCAGTCTTCCCCTATGTTTCGGATATCGATCGGATTGTCCACGTCGAAGCGGATGATTTGACTTCTGCTATCAGTGCAGTTGAAATGATCGTGGATCACGATAACTTATCAAGTCCCCAAAGATTTCTAGCACCGGTTTGCCTTGATTCCATTAGTGGAACCGCGTTCTGCCCAACTTTCAATCCTCAAGTGGGAGAAGGAACCTATCGTGTAAGCTTTAGAGCAATGGACCTGGTTGGAAACCAAACCTTAACGCAACCATACCTTCTGTTAGTAGACAGTACAAAACCAAGGGTGACGGCCAATATCATTGACCAACAGGTTGTTGCGGGGAGAATCCATCCCGAATTGGAAAATACCTGGGTAATCGACCTGAGCGGCACGCTCCAGGATGAACCTCTGAGTGATAATTCACCTGGCAGTGGTATCGATCTCGAAAGTGTCTCTGTGACCATTTACAACCAGAGTGGTGCCAAAGTAGGTGGGGGAACCCAAAAACCAATTCTAACAGAACGAACCATTGGGTATGGGTGGTCATCAAGTTACTTTTTCCCGGAAAATGAACCGACCGGTGCGATGACTCTGGTCATTAAGGCAATGGATAATGTCGGAAATCTAGAAGAGAAAGCAATCACTTTCTATCTGGATACAACAGCACCACTCAGCAACCTGGACGAAAGTTCAATGCCCGTGGTTAGTCTATCTGACTTTATGGATGGTAGTAAGAATGGCAATGAATCCATATTGACTGAAGAAGAAATGAGCGGCAGCGCCAGTGACATTCCTGGGCTTGATCTTATATATATGTCTGAAAACGGTACAGCAGCTGTCAGCGGAGTGGATCAGGTTCAAATGGGTGTCCATTCTTCGTTAGGCATTTCCTATCTTTACAACGAACCTTATCCGGATGGTCTCCTGGTGTGGCTTCCTTTGGATAAAGAAGAAGTTCCGAACGGGAATGATGGCAATCCGGATGAAAATTCGGCAGTTCGATATTACCTGGACATTTCACCTTATCAAATCTCAGGAGAATGTCAAACGGAAGATTGTCCAATGGCAGGAACCGTAGGTCACAAAAATGGATCTATGTATTTTAACGGTGACCATAAATATGTAAATCTTGGTAGCCAGGTGGATCTTTCAAACAAATCCTTTACAATTTCATTATGGGCCAATCGGGACGTTATTGACAGGAATGACCCGATCCTTTGGCAGGGTCCGCTCTCAATGGCTCAACAACGCTTCCTGTTTGGTTTCAATTCAACCAATCAGGTGGTGTGTGGTTTTGGCGGCAAAGATCTGGTCACTTCGCAACCGTACCCAGCGAATGAATGGCATAACTGGGCTTGTTCGTATGATCATAGCAGTGGACAAAGGACGATCTGGTTGGACGGTAAAGCAATTATTTCTGATACCGTGGCACCGGTTTTGTCCATGGAAGAAAACCTTTATGTTGGTCTGGCACCGGTTGGCAGTTTCAAGGGCTATCTCGATGAACTCGTCATCTATGACCGGGCATTGGAAGAACAGGAAATCCGTCAGCAATACACTGCCTTCCAATCCGTTTATCATTTAAGTGTCAAGGATTCCTTTGTAAAAGGTGGGGATTTGTTGGAGGAAATTTCTGGTTTCTTTAATCGTACTGAGTTGATTACAAGCGAAGGTGACATCACCAATAAAATTAATGCCGGACAAATTGGTGATTATGGACTGGATTTGAATGGTTGGGATAAATTAACCGTTTATCCAAATTACAATCTCAACCTGAATCGCGCGCAATTCACACAATCTGCCTGGGTCCATCCTTTTGGAAATGATAAGGATGCCGGCATCATCAGTCAGTGGAACGAGAACCCTGAAATGCGCTATCCATCGATAATTTTGACCGGAGACGGGGCTATCAAAGCTGGATTTGGGAATGGATATAATTGGGTAGAAGTACAAACAGATCCCGGGTTGGTTCCTGACAACACCTGGAGCCTTGTTTCTGCGACCTTTGACGGGATCACCTACAAAATATATCTGAATGGCGATTTGGTTCTGAGTGACGAAAGTCTTTCCGGAGTCATCCCATATTCATCCGAGCAATTTAATATCGGTGAAAGTTTCTATGGACTTCTGGACGAAGCCATGATCTTCGCCCGCCCATTATCACAAGAAGAGTTGTTTGCACTTTACCAGATGGGTTGGAAAGAAGCCAATCTCGAAAACAACGGTAATCAGGTACGCTGGAACGCTACAGTTCCTTACGGGCTGGAAGGATCATTCAATGTTAATATCCGGGCGTGGGATGGAAGTGGTCATTATCTATCCAATCAAAATAGCATCACCCAATGGGGTGGCCCTGTGGACAGCTACCCACCCAGATTGACAGTCTCGCAAACAGAAATTGACCCAGAAAATCCTGACCTGGTTCGATATGATTTTGAAATTATCGATACAATGCTGGATGAATCAAGCATCCACCAGAGCTTGTGTGAAGAAATCGTTTATGAAAAAGAATACTTCAACAGTTCCTGGTATCTCTCCGGTGGAATTGCTCCAAATTCAGCAGTTTTTCATATTACCGGATCTTGTACAGCTCAAAAACCATTTTCAGAAAATGCAGGTCTGACAGCCTGCGATGTAGCCGGCAATTGTTCTGCTCAGTGGTTTGAAGCACGTTTTCCATACCAGATCTACCTGCCAATGATCACAGGTGGAAGTGGTTCCGGTTATGAAAGTGAACAAACCTCACGCGAACCAAATCCCAAATTGAATGAAATCCTGGAAGCGTCCAAATCCTGGCCCACATTACTAGCCAGTCAAATGTTGGATGAAGTCGTGGATAAACCCGATGTGTGGCTCGACCATTCTGCCCTCACTTATGTCGACCAGCGCAGTATCATGCACTTGAATATCAAAGGTTTTGTTTCAAACGGAAGTGCATTGCAATCGTTGGAAATCAAGATCTGGTCAGGTGATCTTTTGCTCGCCACAACACAAGCAGCCATTTTCAACGATATCTGGAATGCTCCCTGGGTCTTTCCTCCCGGAGTTCCACCTTCGGATGGAAATTACGATCTTGAATTCACATTAACCGATCGGTCTGGAGAAGTCAGGACAATTTGGCAGACGATTGAAGTTGAATTGTCTCAATAAATCAGTGACACCGAATCAATACCGAGGAGAAGGACGATGAAAAGGGTTAGAGTTGACAACAAAAAAACGGTGTGGCTGAGAATAGCTGGAATAGTATTGCTGCTGATTCTGCTCGTTCCTGCCGGGATGACACTGGCGCAATATAGTTTGATTATCGAGACTTTTGCGGTTTTGCCACCGGGTAGCCTGCCAGGCGCACTGGTATACGGACCCGGTCATTCGTATTGGCTATCCCAGATGGAGGGCAATGCAATCACCTTTTTTCAGGAACCGGATGCACTTTCTGAATTAACGTTATTCAACGAAAATTCAAAACCTTATGATGCTGTCGTTGGACCGGACAAACTTGTCTGGTTCACAGAAAACCAAAACAGCAGCCTGGGAAAAATTGAACTTGACGGGCTTACCCCAACAGGCGAACAAATTGTCTTGATTTCCGAATATGAATTGCCTGCTTCAGGCCGAGATCCCAACCAGATCCTGTTTGGTCAGGAGGGTGGTTTGTGGTTCACAGAATTTAATGCGAACAAAATTGGCTTCAGAACGCCTAGTGGCGAGATGAAGGAATATGCAGTGAGTGCTGGTGCACGCCCTATGGGAATTAGTTCGGATCAAAATGGCAATATTTGGTTTACAGAATGGGGTACAAAAGCAATCGGAAAAATTAATCCTGAAGGTGAACTGGTTGAAATTCCAATTCCTGGAGCCATTTTCCGCCCTACAGAAATGATACGCGACCAATATGGGTATTTATGGGTATTATTCGATAATCTGGGCAAAGTATTGCGTTTAAATCCGGCAACACAGATCATAGAAACCTTCGAAATTGGTTCGAAATTAAGCAGCTCCTTTGTGGATATCGCATTAGGTGTGGATGGAAAAATCTGGCTTTTAGGGACAGAATCGATTGGTTGGTTTGATATTACGGATTCTGGTCCGCAAAATTTTGAAGAAATGGAAATCAACCCGAAGATATTTGAAGGAGAAGGTCGTGCCCAGTTAGTTGCCGGACCAGACTCAAATATGCTTTTTACGCACAATAACAATGATACGATTGCTCAAATTCAACTGCCAAACAGTGGTATGAGAGACCTGCAGATCTTCCTTGATAAACAATATCCGCAGGTACTTGCAGCCGGGGAGTTTCATCAAAACGTAGAATTGATCAATTGGTCCCGTCAGGATGCAGAAGATGTCAGTTTAACTTTGGAACTGGATGAAAACATTGAATTAGTAGAAATCCAGGGAATTCCGGAAGAAGATTGCAAAATAGAAACCCAAAAGGTGATCTGTCTGGTTGGAAATATTCCAGCCAGCAGTTCCTTTGAAGCCATAGCGACCTTTCGTGCTTCCAGAATACCGGATTACATTGTGGAACGCAGCCTCGCATTTTCGGTTGATTTAGGCGCGGGAGACTATCTGCCGACGAATAATCGACAATTCAGAACAGTAAATATCAGGCAATCTATTGATTATTTTAATAATTTTGCTGTGGAAGCTGAACAGGAATACTGGAGCCACACGCAGATTACTCCATCTGAAACAGCAAGTGAGACCCTCGGGAGGTTTTCTAATGAAAATGTCTCGATTACTTTTGAAAATCTGCCTCCGCACGACGAAATCACAATTTGTTTTCAGCTTTATGTTATGGGGGATTGGGATGGTAACCAATTTAAAGATCCGGACAGTATTACTGAGCCGGTTCCAACCATTGGCCCGGATATTTGGGTCAATTACATCGATAACAATCGGCTGGTTGTAGCCTCTTTCTCCAACCAGCCTCAATTTCTTCAATCCTTCCCGGATAATTACAGGGAGGGCGAGCATCCCGCACAGTTAGGATCGCGTGCCATTGGTGATTTTGATAGCGATGGTGTGATCAATGATGCCCGTTATGACTTCTGTTATTTACGCAAACATCAACAGAACTCCTTTAAAACAACTTTTTATGGGGTAAATCTAGCAAGTGATCAGGGAGAAACCTGGTCGATCGACAATGTCAAAGCAAAAATCTATTATCACGCACTTTATGACTGGCTGTATATGCCAATCATTAGCCAATAATTGGAAGGAAATATTCATGAGGAAAAGACTTATCAGAAGATCAATTTTTCCAAAAACTGCAGTTTCCCGAATCGTTATTATTTTGATTCTGGCTATTGCTCTGCTTCCAATCAGTAATGTCGTCGCTTCTGAGTTGTTTCAGACCGGACCTTACGAAGTGGATGTTAGTTTAATTGCAAATCCAAGCCCTTCTTATATTGAGCAGAATATTGTATTTACAGTGTCCGTGACCCCAAGAGATTCGTCTGCTGGAACAGCAAGTGGCAGTGTCGAGATTCGATCCGGTGACGAAAAAGTTTGTGACTTGGAATTAAACGCCTTTGGACAGGCAAGCTGCCAATTAGTATATGATCAACCAGGTGTAATTCCTTTTCAGGCTTTTTATTTAGGCATCAACCCGATTTTACCGGGAGTCTCCAGAACAATTTATCATACCGTGTTGGACAAACATCATCCACTCGTGGAGATTATTCAGGATGATCCGGATCCTTCCATTCTTAACCGGGATATTTACGCAAATGTACTGGTCTCTTCTGTTGGACCCATTCCTTCCGGGAATGTTATCCTTTATCGCAGCGATACGACCTGTTTGTCGCCTGATTCCTCAACTGCTGTCGATAAATGTTCAGCTGTATTAAATGCCAGTGGTGAAGGCGGGTGTTCTTTACCATTAACCCAGGAGGGAGTCGTATCCATTTGCTCTGCTTATGACGGAGATTATGCCCATTTTACAGCGATTTCCTCCGCAGAACCGCACCGGGTCAGCAATTCAAATACATTCACAACCATCACATCCATATCACCTGAGCCATCTCTGGCAGGTGAACTCTTATTGGTACAGTTCACTGTCACCTCTCCGGATGGAATACCGAGTAATGGTATGGTAGAGATCACAGGACCAGATGGCAATTGCACGGCACCTGTAAATGTTGGTGAGTGCAGTATTCGAATCAATCAGGCGCATATCCAACCTGTTTTCGCCTCTTACACGGGTGAAATGGGTGGTCAGATCGAACTGGAACCGAGTGTCTCGGACGTTGTTTTGCATCGAGTCAATGTTGCAGCCACGGATATACAGTTGAATAAGGACACAGTGAATGCATTCTTAGGAAAAAATACCCCTGTGGCTGCATTAACGGCTTTAGACGCTAACATCGATGAGAGTCATTCATTTGTGTTAATTGATGGGATTGGTGCGGATCATAACGATCTATTCTGGATCGATGGTAATCAATTAATCGCACATGGTAATTTGCCAACCAGACCGGGAATCGTTAGTTTCCGCGTTATGACGATTGATTCGGCAGGCTTGACTTTTGAAAAGGTCCTGACACTCCGAGTCGTGGATAATTCACCGGAATTACCAGAGACTGGCTTTGCAGCGGGACAAATTACGCAGATTCCAGATCAAAAAGTTCTATATCAAAGCACAGACGTTACTATAAGCATTCCGCGATTGGGGATTTCGATTCCAGTGGTAGGTATCCCTTACGGGGATGATGGCTGGAATACAGACTGGCTAACCAAACAGGCGGGATGGTTGAATGGCACTGCTTTCCCTGGCTGGCAGGGAAATTCCGTCCTGGCTGCCCATAATTACCTGGCGGATGGAAGCGCTGGACCTTTCATTGGCTTGGATCAGCTTCAGTGGGGAGATAGGATCGAGGTCACAGCATTTGGCAGCACATCCATCTATGAAGTTCGTGATGTGAAGAAGGTAAAACCGGATGACCTTTCGATTTTATCCCATCAGGATGAACCCTGGTTGACTTTGGTGACTTGTAAATCGTTCATTGAAAAGACTCAAACTTACCGATGGCGCATTATTGTTCAAGCAGTATTGGTTAATATGAAGTAATTCAGAAGGTTGGTGTTAATGATCCCGGGAATGCAAATACGAAAAAAAAATGTCCTGAATTCGGGGAAATTGCTTTTAATAATTACTTTATTTTTATTTTTGATTTCTTCTGCAACTAAAGTAAATGCACAAACACCAGTTCCGCTCATTTTCAATCCAGACTGGGGAACCCAAATGTATGTCGGTGAAAGTTGGTCACAAACCTTCACAGCGTCAGGTGGTATTGGAAATTATACCTATGCCATAACTTCAGGTAATATTCCAGGAATTAATCTCATCTCGGGCAGCTTAAGCGCATCTTTTAGTGGTACCCCGACGACTCAAGGCTCTTATTCGATAACAATCCGGGTGACTGATTCCGCCACACCCACTGCAAACACGGTCACGGTCAGCCACACCTATTACGTTGCAGAACCCCTTATTTTCAACCCGACCTGGGGCTCTCAGATGTACGTAGGAGATAGTTGGACTGCTACATACGCTGCTTCTGCTGGTGTGACTCCTTATGCTTATTCTTTGACCTCTGGCAGTGTGCCAGGATTAAGTTTTTCATCAAATGATGTAAACGCTTCTTACAGCGGTACACCAACGAATATTGGCACATACCCACTCAGCATCAGTGTAACAGATTCTGCAGTGGGTGGTGGTGCACAATTAACGGCCAACCATACCTATCATGTGATGTCCCATACGGATCTGGAAATTCTGGACATAGCTTCGAGCCATCCCCTGGGAGATTTTCGCACCGGATATTCGATCTGGGTCCTGGTTACTTTGAATGCTGACGATAACCTGCCAGCCAGCCCATCCCAAACTGTCGAAATCACCAGTAATAATGGCGGACCTTCCTGTTCTGCGACCCTGGGTGCCGATGGCACCGGAGAATGCACAATAACATTTTCAAGCACAGGAGATTACATTCTGAGTGCCAATTTTTCGGGCTCAACTTATTTCGATGCTTCTTCAACGACCCAATCCATTCAAATTCTAGCAAATGACCGTGTTAAAACTTTATCTGCAGGTCGCAATCACACTTGCATGGTCGATGAAACTGGTCAGGTCTCCTGTTGGGGTCTTGAAGATTCCTATACCATCAAAGATTCCAGTGGCAATATTCTCTCCAGCGTGACCTCAGGCACTTATTCGCAAATTAGTGCTGGTGGTTACCATACTTGCGCTTTGGATAACAATGGAACGATCCATTGTTGGGGAGATGCGATCGAAATAACTGACCCAAGCGTCATTCCGAATTCCGTTTCAGGAAAAACGGTCCATTATATCAATATCGATGCAGGTGACGACCATGTTTGCGCGATTGACACTAAATTCCGTCTTCACTGTTGGGGAGAGATAATTCCTGAGATTCTCTCTGGAATACCATCCACACCTGTAAAAGCAGTCAGTGTCGGAACAACCAATGATTGTGTTATTGGACGCTCAAATGACAGGGTTAGTTGTTGGGGTTTAAATAATAACAGCCAATTGGCGGTCCCATCCAATTTCGAAGCAAAACGGATTGATGTCGGAAATACGCATACTTGTGCCATCCGAAAAAGTGATGAACATGTCGTTTGTTGGGGAACACCGGCGATGACGTTGCCAGCGACCACAACGTTCAAAGAAATTGGATCCGGATCGAATTATTCCTGTGGATTAAATAGTAGCAACCAGGTCCTCTGTTGGGGAACAAATAGCATTGTTCAATCGACACCTACCAACACGTTCAATAACATCAGTATTGGAGCATTTCACAGCTGTGCCATACAACCTGGGATTGGTGACTCATTCCTGAAATGCTGGGGAGGCAATCCATATGGGCAAAGCCCAAGAATTGTCCTTTCGCCTGAGACCCTGCCTGCTTATCTGCCTTTATCCCAATCCTGGTCTCAGACTTTCACGCCTGCAGGTGGGTCTAGTCCCTATAATTTAGCTGCAAGTTCTGGTTTACCAGATGGTGTCATCCTGTCAAATTTCCAGCTTGGGGGTAGCCCAATGATTGCAGGTACATATAATTTCACATTGAGTGTCAATGAAAACTTTCCAGCAGTTGATGAAATTCATCCACTGAAATTGGCACCTTATGTCACGTCCCACACCATGATTGTAAAGAATCCTCAAACAACCATACAAATTACCAACAGCGATACCAATGTATCCATGGGCTCTCCAGTTAATGTGACTGTCAGAATCACTAAAGTTGGTGGTCTAACCAACCCGGAGATAGGCGGAACTGTCACGATCACGGGTCGCGAATCAGTGAGTGGAAGAACTTCTGAATGTTCGGCTACGGTTTCAGAATCTGGAGGTTTTGGTGTTGCCAGTTGTGCCGTTTACTTTGGTGAAGCCGGAACCGCTCAATCGATCACGGCTGTCTATGATGGAGATTCATTTTATCTCCCTGGAAATAATACTGCATCTGCTAGCACTAACATTACACCAATTGTCATTGATCCAAAAGTCAGTGCCGGAAATCTCTTTAATTGTTCGATCAATGGAAACGGGTATGCTAGTTGCTGGGGAGATAACAATGCCGGCCAAATTAATCCGGTCACTTATGCATATAAAGAAATTAGTTCTGGTAATTCGCATGTTTGTGCATTGGGCGTAAACAGTCAAATTTTTTGTTGGGGATGGAATGGCTATGGATTGGTTTCAGCACGCCCAACTAGTTATGGATTTGTAGATGTAACTTCCGGTGAAACACATAGTTGTGCATTGTCGAGTCACGGTAGTCTACATTGTTGGGGTAACGAAGCAGACGGCAGAATATACTCTCCCCCAAGAATTAACTTTGTACAGGTTGACGCAGGCAATAAACACACCTGCGCACTGACTTCCGGTGGAGAACCTTACTGTTGGGGAAACAATTCAAGTGGACAAACGACGATTACAACCAGCAGTACACTCAAAACAATCAGCGCTGGGGGGTTGGCTACCTGTGCTTTGAATGTAAATGATGAAATTGAATGCTGGGGAGGATCCGAGTCATTCCGCAGTACGATACCCACAGGAAAGTTTCTTTCTATCAGTGTCGGGTATGCACATGCATGCGCTCTTAATGAAAATCGTGAAATACAGTGTTGGGGATTATATCCCCAGGCTATTGAGGGATTTTTTAGCAGCATCAGTTCAGGCACGAATCATAATTGCGCATTAACTTACCCGGATGGCTATTTGAAATGTTGGGGAAATAACGCCTATGGTCAGGCTCCTGTCATCAATATATATCCATCTCAATTAACAGACTTACAGGTCAATCAATATTGGTCAAATCAGGTCTCAGCCAACGGAGCTCGTACAACAAACCTGAGCTTTTTTAAGAATGGTACGTTACCGGATGGCCTAACATTTACCAGCGATGGACAAATTTTTGGTACACCTACATTGGGAAATGATTATACTTACACGATCCGTGCAATTGAAAATAGTTTATCACCCGCACTCGTCCAGGATAAAACTTATTCACAACGTGTAAAAGGGGATTCAATCGTTACGATAAATTCGGTTTATCCCGCAGAACGCATGGCGGGTAAACCGGTTACTATCTCTGTTGGCGTTTCAGCAGCTGCCAACAATTTGTTTTCAGAACCTGCAACGGGAAATGTCGCAATTAAGATCAACGGGGTTGAGGTTTGCGACATTTCATTGCAAGCAGGTGGTGCTGGTTGTACAGTGTATTTCACCGATTCCGGAGAAAAATCCCTGATTGCCTACTATAGTGGCGATGAGCGTTATTTACCGGGAGACAACGAAACTGATCCTGTCAACTTTGTCGTGCTACCTTATGAACAGGAATTGGGAATTGTAAGTGGCGAAAGCGAAACCTATATTCATAAAAGTGATGGCCGTATTTTATGTTTGGGCGAACATTGTCTGACCGGGACATTTAATGCCATTTATTCAGCATTTGGTGTAGGAAACAATATCACCTGTGGTCTGAAAATGGACGGGAACATTTTGTGTGTTCAGAATAATGTTTCCAGCTTGATAAGTGGTCAATTTGTTGCGCTGAGTGTCGGTTCAAATCATGTTTGTGCTTTGGATATCCAGGGCAATGCCATTTGTTGGGGAAATAATGATTTGGAGCAATCCAGCCCGCCTCCAGGATCCTTCAGTAAAATCATGAGCGGCAATCAAGGTAGCTGTGGTCTACGTAACAGTGATCAGCATCCCGTTTGCTGGGGAAATTTAGCAGAAATCGCTGAGCCCGAAATTGAACTCGAGACTATAACAGTCGGGAATGGTCATGCCTGCGGAATTGATGCAGATGGCAATTTGATTTGCTGGGGTGAAAATGGGAATGGCCAAACGGATGTTCCAGTTGGTGCCATATATACGCAAGTTACCAGCGGAGATAATCACACTTGTGCCCTGGACAATACAGGCAAGATAGAGTGTTGGGGCGAAAATATTGCCGGTCAAACCAATCTTCCTTTTGGGGTGTATTCAGTCTTGGATGGGTATGGTAATCACACCTGTGCCTTACGAAGTGTTGATCAAATCTCCTGTTGGGGTGGTAATGAACATGGCGAAGCACCACAAATCCATGTCAACCCATTCTCTGCGGAAGAGACTGTTGTCCGTAATTATTGGGAACATTATTTCTCACCGATAGGTGGTATAAAACCATACACGGCAGAGATAATTTCCGGTAGTCTTCCAACAGGGGTGGCTTTGGAAATTGATACAACGCTCAGTCCTGCTGGAGTGGTGGCATACGGCATACCAACCAACCCGGCTCGATACAACTTCGTAGTACGTTGGAAAGATGCGTCTCAACCACATTTACTACTGGATATGCCGTATTCATTAACAGTTACAGGTGCTGATCTGAGTGTGGAAATCATCCCGGCAAATATGGCCGCAGCTTTGAATAATAATTCATTCTATTTTGATTACAAATTTAGCAATCACACTCCTTTGGATATTCCAGATGTGTCAGTTGAAATCGAAATCCCACAACTCGGTTGGGAGAATGTGAGCCTGGCGGGCATGCCAGATTGTGTGATTGACGGATCATTTGTTCGTTGCACGCTTTCATCTTTCCCTGCTTCTTCAGTGCAAACCTTACGAATTAACGGGCTGGTAACAGGTGATACTGGCTCGGAACTGGCAACTTCGGCGGAGATTATTCCAACTTTAGCAAATTGGCCGGAAATTCACCCAATGGATAATGTAGAGGAATTAAGTGTTCAAATCGCAAATACAAATTTGTGGTTCACTGACAATTTTGAAAATAATCTTTCGACAGTCTGGTCAGGTGGAAACCTGGTTTCAGCCCCATCCGGACCAAAGTATCTGGAAAGTGATTACCCATTTTCCCAAACAATTCGCTTAAACCTTGACACAATTCCACCCCATAAAAAACTAAAAGTAAGTTTTGATTTGTATATTATTGGTGACTGGCAGGGGAATGGTGAAGCAGACCTAATACTCCCGTCCATATTTAGTTTTGGCGAAAGTGGAGAGCCGGTTATGGTTCAGACCACTTTCTGTAATTTAGCAACCTGCCGACAATCCTATCCAGGTGTATTTCTCTTGAATGCCTATCCTCCATTTTATGGTGCAGAAGAATATGGGGGACTTGGTTACGATTCTACTGTCGTAAAGGAAGCAAGATACCATTTTGACACAAATTTTGTCCACACGGATGAGACCCTGGATCTGACATGGTTAGCTGAGAATTTACCGGTCGGTGCCCGCTTTGGCCTGGATAATGTGGAAATTACACTGGATGCGGGTTGGGTTTGGCTTTATTTACCCAATATCATGCGCTGATAGATCAGAAAAAGTGAGTGAAATTTCGTGTAGTAATAAAATTTGACAATTTTTAGGCTGTTTTTCGATGTCTGAATTTCCAACCAGCTAAAAAAGGAATATTCCAGGATATTTTCACTGGTAGTTTATCATCATTCGTCAGGATTAAGCTGATCGTTGAATTTCCTCGTGTCATCGATACAAAGCCTGTGATGATGCAGCAGAAAAGTGCTTCTCTGATTTTCGATAGTCCAAAACAGAATCACCAGTAAGAAAGAAAAAAAATATTTCTTACCGATTAAATATTCGTCGGGTTCAATTTAATATTGGATCTTTTACAAAGGACATGTAAACAGGGGAGTCAATCCCCGCCACTTTGTTTGATGGTCATAAATAATTTTGCGTATTCTTAAGTAAATAAATATCCAAATCAGAACAGATCCATAACTGACCTAAACCAGGTTCTTTGGGTCACCATTCAAGGATCCCGATCCTACATTCTCAAAACCCTCTCCTGAAGTATTTGAAAATCCGGATGAATCAAATAAATCATCGGTTTTCGTGGATTTTAATTGATTAGCCAACTTTCAACAATCTTAGCCACGCAAAAGCTGCAAAAGTCCTGTTTTTGCCCTTTTAAAGGTAATAAATAAAGAATCAAATCCGGAACTCCCTATTTTTCTATTGAATTTTAATGTTTTGTTCTATTAATTTCACACAACTATAAGTTTTTCTTATCGTTAAAATATTTATGAAAAATTGAGTGGGTTAATAAGCGAATGGAATTGCGCATAGTTTTGTTCTAGTTTTTTATAAGCGGTCTGCGTTTCCGGGGCAGGGGATTCAATTATCTTCATTTTCTCCTAATAAATACTACGCGAAATATTGCTGTTTTTGATAAATTAAAAACAGGGCGAAAATCTGCCCTGTTTTTTACGTCAATTTAGTAGATAGGTCTTTTTACTTATGCAGGGTTCTTCTTACGGCATGAATGACGCTAACCATTCCAGATCATCAGCCCGATCAATACGGTAAACACCACCAGTTCCAGCACAGTTTCCGTTCTTTCCAAAGGATGTTACTCCGCCGATCACATTCGAGTCCCCGACAAAATTGGGACCGCCCGAATCTCCAAAGCAGGTGCCTCCAGTAGAATGATTATTGGATAGTAACAAGGAGAAATCACCACCGTAGCCTGGGACATTGATCTGGATTAATTTTGGATATGCGACCATACGTACTTTCAGGGATGAATTTTTCCAGGCAACAGCATCCGGGAAACTAGCTTGTAATCCATATCCAACGGCTGTAAAGGTCACATCTTGTTTTCCGCGTTGGGTTTTCAGCGCATCCAGTTGATTCAATGCTGGGAGCTGACCATAAACAGGCATTACAACTGGTGTATCCAATACAACTACACCAAGATCGTAGAGATAAAAAGCTGCCGGATTGAATTGAGGATGGGTATAAGTTGTACCATCTACACTTGTGGAACCACCATACGGATAACCAAGCGCTACCTGATTAGATTGAACGTCTGTTTCAAACCAGATCGTCGCACGTGCAGCCGGTGCTTCAGTACAATGACCGGCGGTTAAGAATACAGTTGGTGAAATCAACGTTCCGCTGCAACGCCAGAGCGGATTACCATTGGCATCATCAGCGACCATCAATCCGACGTATGGATGACCTTCTCCATCAGGCTCGCCATCAGTGATTGCATAAGCCACACCGAAAGTGCTGATTAATAACACTAGCACCAACACGAGAGACAAAACAGATTTTTTCATATCAACTCCTTTTAAAAAATATATGGGTGGTTTGAACCGGGCCTCTTAATTGATTAGATAACTTATCTATCTATTTTTTACAACAATGTATTAATCCGGTTGGAATGATCAGAGTAACGACTATGGATCAATATAGACAGATTTCATTCAGATTCAAATGCATGTATAAATTTCAACTATTTTTGTTGGCATTTGAGCGTAACATAATATATTATTATGTTATTTAATGAATATTATCTTACATAACTATTAAGAAATTGGTTTCTTGGTTTTGTATTATCCCCTCACGGGAAATATGTCTTGCAATCTGGAAAATGAAATGGATGTGTTTTTCCAAAAACAGAATGGCCTATTTTCACCGCTACCTTATTCGTTTCCGGTTTTCGCCCCCTCGTTGCTGAAAATAGTCTATTTTGTTTTCTTTCGTGTAAAATCTGCCATATTCTGCAAATCAAGTGAATTGGTGAAAAAATGTTTTTTATCTGGCTGTTATTTGTTCAATTTATTTTTGAGTTATTTTTGGGATTCATGTCTCAAAAATGCTCCAACAACCCGATTGAACTCTTCCGGGTTATCACGTTGTGGCCAATGCCCACATCCTTCCATGATATAAAGACTGGATCCGGAAATAAGCTGATGTGCTTCCCTTGAACAATCCAAAGGAACCAGTGTATCTTTTTCGCCATGGATGATCAAAGTATTCGCTCGAATATTTGGCAGTTGCTCCAAAAAAACGGTTTTCAATCCATTCCATGAAACATCATTATCCTGCAAGTCGCTGAATGCCTTTGCCACACCTGGAATCATGACTTGTTGATGGATTTGATCCACCAGTTCTTCAGTCACAGATCCGGGGCGTTTGAGGATCGATGCCATTGAGTATTTGACAAAAGCGCGTTGCTTTAACAACCAGTATGTCATTCGACGAACACCCGGTGTACGCACGTATAAGTAACTCAGAAATTGCATCGGAACTTTTCGTTGAAGGCCATAGCTATCCACCAGGATCAGATCTTCGACTACCTCAGGATGCTCAAGTGAATATCCGATCGCAATAGCACCTCCCATTGAGATTCCTGCCAGAGAAGCTTTGCTCACACCCAGAATCCTCAGAAATTGATCAAAAAGTTCGATATAGTAAGCGATTGTAAATTTCACATCCGGTTTGTCACTCTGCCCATAACCCGGCCAATCCAAGGCAATTACACGAAAATTATCAGTCAGATCCGGCATCAATAATTCCCATGAAAGCTCTGCGGTATCCAATCCGCCGCCATGTAATAGAACAACTGTTTTATCCCCCCGCCCTGCCATCAGGTAGTGAACTTTTACAGATCTTACATCTACAAATCGATGTGAAATTTCCATGACTTATTTCCTTGTTCCTGACAAATTGTTTCATTAATTATAAGGCAGGTGAAATCCGGCAAGACTTTTTCTTTAAGAAACCTGGAAAAGAAAAAAGATTCTTGTTTTCAAAATTTCATAATCTGTACTAAACTTATTCCACATGCAAAACCTCGTCCTCACCTTCCAGGATCCAAGT
>PHBS01000008.1 GCA_002841995.1 Chloroflexi bacterium HGW-Chloroflexi-8 | reverse complement strand
GGCTTTCGTATTCAAACAAACATTCATGAAGAGGAGAGTACAAATTATGGCACAAGGCAATCTAACATGGCAGCGTGGCGACATCACCGGGGATATCTATTTTGATTATTTGCGTCCCCAGAATCAAGATCCCATCCCTTATGTTCGCCTATATCTGATGATCGATGGCAGCCCGGAATCGAAACCAGTGAAGGGATTACGTGTACTTATTTACGGCACCCTGGCCGAGTTGGTGTATGGACATGTTCAAAAAGGCAGTCGGATTGGGGTGGAAGGACATATTCAGTTGCGTTACCGACCTAATATAACCACCCCTGTTTTCGAAGTCGTTGCTGAAAGAATTGAATTTATCCGCAATATCGATTACGAGCGAGGCAAACAGGTGATTGCGGATTTGAAACAAAGGGAAAAACGAAACTCTGCTGCTTCCGACATGGAAGTCATCACACAGATTCTTGAAATTGGAGAATTTAGTCATGACAGTGATTAATCAGAGTGATCCAGAAATCCATATTTCAGAAGAAAAGCTGCAAAAGTTAGGGTGGATACTTTTGAGTCTGGCTGTGATTTTCACGATTATCGGTGCCCTCGTTTCTCCTTTGGATGAACAAGGGAAGCCAGTTCTCTTGCTGCCCGAGGTTAAGGCGGTTGAGGATTACCGGCGATCTGCTCAAACATGGATATCAGAGTTGACTGTTTTAGATGGTGAGATCGCGCATGTGATCGCTGCTGAACAGCAAGGGGATCTCTTTTCACAGTCCAGGTCTGCGCAGCAGACTCTCCAGCACGCTGTTGAACTTACTCAACAGGTTGACCGCACCCGAGTTCCTCCAATCGGTATGGGACTCCATGAGAAAATACTCTCGACCACTCTAAGCTACCTTGAGGCTGCCCGCAGCGCTTTGCAGTGGATCAGCGCGCCTGAACAGAAAAACCAGGACCAGGCTATCCAGATTTTGGCGGATGCGCGACAGTTGAAATCAGAATTGGAGAAAAACAAGTGGTTGATTTCACGTTAGAGGAATTCCAACGGAACCAGTCAATTCGGATCTCCAGAGACATTATCGGGCAAAGTGAGGAACACGAGCAGAAAATGCAAACCAACGCTCAGAAATTATGGGAAAATGCCCATAAGCAACTTGTCGCCCTTTTGAGGTTTCTGGATCAGGATTACGATGAATCCTGTGAAAAAGCGACCCGTCCGTTGGAATCGTTTAGCGATGATGACCTGGCATATTTGATTCATGTCCGACTGCGTGCTATGCAGGGTAATGCTTCAATAAAGAAAATGCCAGATAAAGCTATTCAACTCAAACATAGTTTGCAAGAACTCAGCCAAAAGTATGCTGATCTGGAACAAACATTATTGGCCGCACAAGATTTGAACAAGAAATTACTGGCTGAGAAATCTGCCTTAGAAGCCCACCTATCTGCTCTTCGACAGGTACAGAAAAATGTTGTGTCTCTAGACATTCAATCGCCAAACCTGGCCACTGATAATCCAGGAACCCTCACAACTATTCCTGATTGGATAAAAACCTGGAAGGAGTCGAAGACCTTTGAGAAAACGTCGACCGCAATTCTTGTGATGGGCGAAATGGGGATCGCTTTACGACCGACTATCATAAAGGTGATGGCTAATCGTCTTTCGTTATCGGCAGCAAATAAAAATCTGGACGAAGCCTTAAATTGGCTGATGACAACAGAGGATAAATCATGCCCGATCTTAATTGAACAAATTGGGGGTGTATTGGAGCAAGGATCAAGTTCTGGCGGAAATCAACCCGCGGTGTTACACCTGACTCAGGATGGTCAAGTTGCATATCAAGCATTAAGTGGTAAACCCCCGAAGGAAAATGAATTTGATAGGTTGTTAAGACATCATTCTTCACCAGAACATACCATTCTGAATATTCAGGCTGGGGAAATCCTATTAGATGAAGGTTACCAGATTCCAGGACGGGCACAGTCTATTAATCTATCTACCGGTGAAACATATATCCCGGATATTGTTGCTGTTGATCCCAAAACAGGTGAGGTAATATTCATCGAGGTGGAGCGGGATGTGAGTAAAGATCAAATTTCAAGAAAACAGAAATGGATGAAGTTTTACGAAGCCTCAAATGGAACCCTGTATGTGTTTTGTGATAATCTAAATTGCCAAAGAGCTATTCAGGGGGAGATCAATCTTTCTCTGGGTGGGTTGGTATATAACTCTTTCTTAACCAATTTGCACGGATTACGAAATGGGAAGCGAGCCGAAAAGGATGGTAGCATCTGGTTTTCTCAAAGAAAGGGAAAATAATAATGGAACGGTGTGCACTTCGTTCTTGCTACATCCTTCTTCTAGAGTCTTAAGGGGCAACAATGTTCTAATTTTTAATTACTAAAGGAAACTTTATAGGAGTTGCATATTACGGTTCTTTTTATCTTTCAATCGGTTGCCCGGCTTGTTCCCACGCAGCCATTCCACCATCCAGATTCCAAATGTTGGTGTAACCGAGTTTTACCAATTCAGCGGCAGCAATAGTGCTCATTCTGTCACTTCGACAATATAAAGCAATTTTTGCAGCCTTATCATTCGGTAACTTATCCAGGTTTTGACCAATCGTATCGTAAGGAATGGATGCGTCTGTATTCGGAAAATTTCCTTCAAATGGTATGTGTACATTTATGAGTAAAAAGTCTTTTTTATCCATTAGCCCTAATAAATCAGTCACTGAAATGTCTCGATATGATCCCCCTTCCACTTGTATTACTTTGCCAATTTCCGGCGGAATAGAAGCGCTTGGCGTAATTGCAGCTGATTGACAAGCGGTCAACACCAATAACATTAAACCAAACAATAAATTAGCTATTAATCTTTTTTTCATCAGTCTACCTTTTGAGTTGTTTTAAGGTCTCTCTCAAGTGATTTCTGCCGTCTGACCCAAAATAGCAGAGCCAAAATGAGAAAGTAACCAAAGTATCCAATAACCTGGCTCAGGGAAGGACTACTGTTGTAACCAACTAATGCCTTGAGTAATTGCCCTACTGTTGATTGGTCGGGTAACATCGAATTGAAGTTCCAAACATTTTCAACAATCGAAGGAATCCAACTTAATTCATTAAATTCGTGAATTCCAAGTCCCACCAAACCCGCCGCGAACAACGCCAATAGAACGTTTGTTCCTTGGAAGAATCGCGTGAGACTCAGCTTTCGAGTCGTGGCGAAAACGGCCCACCCGATAAGCGCCGCAGAAGTTATACCCAAACCGGCTCCAAGGTATTCCTGAAATGGATTGGTTGTCCCACGGATAGCCAGTAAGAAGAGTGCAAGTTCAATTCCCTCTCGTACCACCGCAAGAAAAGCCAATAAAAACAAAGCTTTCTGTCTTTGTACTTCTGTTGCTTGGCGCACAGAAGATTCGATCTTTTGCTTCATTAAAATGGATTGATTTCGCATCCAAAAAACCATCCAGGTCAAAATGCCGGCAGCGAAGAACATGGTGATTCCTTCAAATAATTGTTCTCCCCTTCCCTCAAATTCCGCTCCGATCCAATTTAGACTCAAGGCAGCCAACACGCTGATCACAATTGCGTTTATTACACCAATCCAGACAGCAGAGTTGAGTATCTGGTGATCCATTTTGCGCAACACACTCAAAACAATCCCAATGATCAGAGCTGCTTCCAATCCTTCACGCAAGGCAAGTAGATAACTAGGTAACATAGATCTTTAAACTCCTTAAGTAGATATAAACTATCCGATTTTATTATACCGAAAATTAAGCCTCTATGAATAATGAGAATAAAATGCCCCATAGAAGTAATTTGATCTTAATTGAATTCAGAGAATCATCGCACGAAAAATCAAGCCTCGATTACTTCCACATTTGTTCCACCCGGCATGCCGACCGTCAGATCTCCTGGGTCATAAGGAACAATTGGATTTGCCCAGCGAAATATCCATTTTGCATCTTCAGGTGCTGCGTTCACACAGCCATGTGACATTTGCTCACCAAAGTTGTTGTGCCAAAATGTTGAATGAATAGCCACCCCATTAGCTTCAAACAGGCTGACCCAGCTCACTCCTGGGAGGTCATACCCACCTCCTGTGGATCCGCCAGACATATGAACCGAAATTACTTTTCTCCATATAGGCCAGTTTCCCAAGGGAGTTTCCCATTGTGGGGATATCTTTCCGTTCATATCTTCCCGAATCCCCGTTGATACTAATGCGAAATAGATTTCCTTTTTACCCTCGAAGCATGATATCGTCTGGTATGCAATGTTGACGACAATACGTTTGTTTGCCACCTCGGGATGAATAGGCGCAACATCTTTGTTGGTTAATGAGCGGAACGCCTCAGCCTTTGCCCAGAATATATCTCCATAACCATAACGCTCGTTCACCCGATACCAAGTTTGATCATCATCGCTTTTCTTGATCTGGTCAATCCAAACAACCTGCGAGAAGTATAAACGAGGGGTTTGGTCTTCCTTCAACCAAGGCGAACGAGCTGGTGGGTTTGCCAGAGACAAATCGACATAAGGTTGGGTTACCTCAGCCCACATTCCTTGCCCCAGGCCGGTTTCAGACAAGGTGTTTATTGGGTTATTGCTTATGTTTCTAACTGGCTGGAGATAGGGCGTCCAGATATACCCTTGAGGAGTCTCTACCCAGCGTTGGTTCCGCCGATAGGGCCGGCGCCCCACCACTTCATGCAACCACGGGACAATAGCATCCTCATAGACTTTTGCTATCGTAGGGCTGTCTGCATCAGGTTTAGTCTTGACTTCCGCCATTCCGATAGTTACCCTACCCAATCTTTCTTCCTGCGGAAATGAAACCTGCGCGAGCCATTTTTTGGGAGGTGTCATAGCCATTACAGCCAATCCTCCAGTAACTTTCTTCAGGAATTCACGGCGGGAAAACTTTAGAGATGTCGTCATGGTAATTTCCTATGGCAAAATCAACATCAATTTAGCGAACGGATGCCTGAAACCAAATTTCCTGAATGGGATGATTAGGATCATTAGTCTCGATCAGAATGCCACGACGGACCGTAGTTCCGCGCATCTCATGAAAACCCGGATCAAATTGGAGGGTCATTAACACAACTTTGCCCGGTGGAATCTCAGATGCCGTGAGATCTGCCACAGTGCAGCCGCATGTTGTGTAGGCGCGCTGGATGATTAATGCAGATTGACCAGTGTTCGCAATGATAAATATGCGCCTCAAAACAATATGAGAATTGACTTCACCGAAATCAAAGAAGGTCTCAGAGACGCGAATCTTCGGTTCCTCACTCAGATTCGCAGGGAATGTTTCTAGAACCTGGGTGCTTCGGTCGATATCCATTCCATGCACGGCGTGGATCTTTTTTCCATACACTATGTCTGCGGGACTATATTGAAGCTTTTGACCTGCGTGGTTCAATCCGAGAATCCCGAAGTATATGAAAGCCAAGACAGCAATTCCAGCCATCCCCAGGATCACATAATCCCGTTTTTTATTTCCAAATATCCGCATAAAGCGAAAGATGGGATTGGATCGCTTTTCCATGGAATGATCCGGAGATCTTCTGTTCATCATCTTCTAGACTTTTTCCTGGCTTTTTGGCAAAGACACAGAGGAATTGTCAGTAGATTGAAGGTGCTCATGCCCATTCTTCTTCATCATACCCATCATCATGAGATGTGATAGAGGACACAGCAAAAACATCAGTATAATGAACATGTTATTGATTGGAACTTTGAAAAATAAGACAGCAGCTGCTGCGCCTAAGGCGATCAAGCAGCAAGCAATCATGATAAGGCCATGCTTTTTGGACATTCTATCCTCCCGAAACTCCTGATATAGACCAGATAAAGATACGAGTTGGCGCATCCACATTAGAAATGGTGATTGTGACGCTCTTCGCGCCGTCTAGCAAATCAGATCCATCTTTAGTAGATTGGAATGAAAGCTTCCCTTCCACGTGGTGACCACCCCGCGGTGCGTCCCATAAGGTTGCCTGAACGGTTTTTCCGGTATCCGTGGAAAGAACAGCGAGTAGAGCAAGATCCATGCTGAGATCGACCGAATGGGTATCCATTAAGACATCAAAGATCACGGCATCGCCGGGATTTTCTAGATTGGTCGGTGTAATCTCCATTGTCACAGCGCCTTGAGCGTCTGATTTTGTAAGATTAGCAGGAACCTCTACTTCCAGGGTTGTGACCATTCCTTGGGTAGGACCAGTCGTTGGTTCAGACTGGGCTGGCTCGTATTGAATGGTTGATTCAGCCGTTAGAGCCTGCGATGGGTTTTGCCCGTTACAGGCAGTGAGTAAAAACGCACCAATCGTAACGATAACAACAATTGAACGAAATTTCATCATAATTCCTTTGCAAGGAGGGCATCAAATAGTAATGGCATTGCTCTTCGCCTTTCGCGAATGATAAGATGGACCATATAGCTGATGCCTAGAAGGGTTGTGCCCAGGCCTACCCACATAAAGAGTAGGCGGTAATTTGCCAGGAAAGTAGCTGCTGCCGTCAATCCCAGGATCGGCAGTACATCCGTAATATGGTGTGCGCAACAAGCCACCATCGCCACAGTCGAGGTAGTTCCGCTGGCGCCTATACTGGTTCCTGTGGCTGGAAAGCGCGACAATCCATCTGGTCCTATCTTTGTTACCGGCAAATACAATCTCAATTTCAGGATGGTATACAAGGCAGCCTGCACCCCAAACCCGATAATAATTGGGAGAACAATCCAACGATCCTGCCAAAAGAACTCCGCTGCGTGAGCCGGGCTCTCAGCCCACGAGACAATCCCAAAGTAGATTGTTATGAGCGATATTGCGCCTAATAAGCCGGTGCTGAAAGGTAGAAAGATTCTTTTTTGTTTGAAGATCGAAGTGTTTTCCATTACATACTCGAATAACGATAAGAACGATTTCTTAGAATCATACGAAGTCGTGATGAGAATGTCATGCGCCGAGTCGCCCGATTTCGTCTAAGCAATAAAGCCTATCGGAATTTGGGCAGGATAACGCTTTTGATGATGTTTTTATCCGAATATGATTTGATTATTCTTCTCCTCCTTCGTGAAGAGAGTGCCATCCATCTCTGGGAATATATGGATGGCACTCTTTGAGCGGTAATTTATGAAAGGATAGAATCTATGAATGATCCCTGTAAAATCAAACTGGTCCAAAGAATAATTTCCGAAGAGGAAAACCACAAGAAGCAGCATGCGTATCTGTCTATATCCGGACTAAACTGTCCTAACTGTGCCACCCGGGTAAGGAATGCGCTGATCAATTCAATCGGTGTGACGGATGCTATCATCGATCACGCCGATGGTTTGGGGGAGGTAACCTTTAACCCAGACCTGATCCGACCGGCCAACTTTGTAGAAATCGTCTCAAAGGCAGGTGGCGATGGTGTTCATAGTTATTCCGCAATGTTGATTGAATAACAAGCGCTCGCCGTACTCTTTTCCTCAGGTCACTCTTCGGGGCATCGAGACGTGGTTCAACAATGTCGAAAGACTTGTTGAACCACGTTTTCATACTGAGCTCAGATCTTTACAAAAGCTTTAGATATGCTTCACGTTCACTTTACCCTCGACCAGTATACTGGGGATGTAAAGTTGAAAACTAGCATGATTAGGAGAAATTACTGATGAATAAATCTATAGGTATAGCGTTAGTAGTTATTGCAGGGCTCATCCTTAGCGCTCTGATTTTTGGAGCAGGCTTGCTCGTTGGAAGTTCGAATTATGGGTCAACCAATTTTGGTCCCTTTACCATGATGGGACGGAATTTCACCTATCAAGGCTATTCGAATATGAGGAATAGCCAGAACATGATGGGTGGCAACGGAATGATGGGTGGGTATACCAATGGTAGCGCGGCCAACACGCCGCCGCTCACGATTGATCAGGCCAAGGAGGCTGTGGATAGTTATTTGAAAGGCCTGAACAATTCCGATCTTGACCTCAAAGAAATCATGATCTTCGATAACAACGCCTATGCCCGCATCACCGAAAAAAGCACTGGTATCGGCGCATTGGAATTACTGGTTGATCCCTTCAGCCTATCCGTTTTCCCAGAATATGGTCCCAACATGATGTGGAATCTGAAATACGGTCAAATGAGCGGGAATGGGATGATGGGTGGTACTGGTGGAATGATGGGCAGCCGCGGCATGATGGGCGGTTATAACACCGACCCCGGTGCTGTCTCGGCAACCATGACCGTAATCCCGGAACAAGCGCTTCAAGCTGCACAGCAGTACCTGGATCAGCAGTACCCCGGCTATAAGACTGCCGAAGATGCCGATCCGTTCTATGGCTACTATACTATCGATATTATGAAAGATGGTCAGCCGACTGGGATGCTCAGCGTAAACGGCTTCAGCGGGCAGGTCTTCCTCCACTCCTGGCATGGAACTTTTATTGAAATGTTTGAGTAATCACATCTAACTTGCCCAACTTCAGGGATCGTCCGTTCCGCCGGTCCCTGTTTATGTGTAAAATAGATTAACAAACCTATTCAAAAGGAATCAAATATGCCAGTAGCAAAGATACTCCTGATTGACGATGAACCTTCGATTCACAATGTCGTAACTGCATATTTGAAAACAGAGGGCTATGAATACCAGTCTGCTATGGATGGACCATCCGGTCTCGCTTCCGCCCGTTCATTCAAACCGGATGTGATTATCCTGGATGTGATGCTACCCGGTATGGATGGGATTGAGATTCTAGCAAACCTGCGGCGCGCGTCGAATGTTTATGTGATCATGCTCACGGCGCGAACAGAGGAGATCGATAAAATCATTGGCCTCTCCGTTGGCGCAGATGACTACCTGACCAAACCTTTCAGTCCACGTGAATTGATCGCCCGGATCAAGGCCGCCCTGAGACGGATGCAAAGCCCGCTCCCAGATGCAAATGAGCCAGCCATGCTCAATTTCGCCCACCTTCAAATTGACCTCTCTGCACGCCGAGTGCGGGTGGAGGAGCGCATAATTGAGCTGACCTCAGTAGAGTTCGACCTGTTGGTTGCTCTTGCACGGCATCATAGCATGGTACTGAGCCGGGAACAGTTGTTGGAAAAAGCCTGGGGATATGACTATTATGGCGACACCCGGGTAGTGGATGTTCACATTGGTCATATCCGCCAGAAATTAGGAGAAGACCACTATATCGAAACCCTTCGTGGGGTTGGCTATAGGTTCGAAGACAAGTAGGTGAATTTATAATGAAACTACTACGCACACATCTCGCGTGGAAAGTATTCTTTTCGTACGTGGTGGTCGTTCTGGTTGGTGTCGTTGTTCTCGCCACTGCTACCAGTTTATCCATTCCAGCCGCTTTCGATCGACATATGACTGGGATGGGCGCAATGATCTCCGGTGGGGATATGATGGGAAATGACGCCCAACTAATGGAGATGGAATTATTCACCAACTATACTGCATCTGTCAAAGAGGCACTTTCCCTGGCTGCAATTGCGGCTTTGATCGCATCAGTGCTCGCCAGTTTTTTCATCAGCCGTCAGGTCGTCACCCCTGTTCAGCGCATGATGAAGCTTAGCCACCGAATCGCGGAAGGAGAATACGAAGAAAGGCTCACAGTCTCGAGGGGCGAGCAGCCAAATCAATTGGATGAATTGGACCAATTGGCATTGAGCTTCAATCAGATGGCTGACAAGCTCGAAAAGACAGAAACCATGCGCCGGCAGTTGATTGGCGATGTAACCCACGAACTGCGCACACCTCTTGCGGCAATCAAAGGCTATTTGGAAGGATTGATGGACGGAGTTCTGGCAGCAGAGCCGAACACCTACCAGCAAGTCCACACAGAAATCGATCGCCTGCAGCGTTTGGTAAACGATTTGCAGGAGCTTAGCCGGATGGAAGCTGGGGCATTCCAACTAAAGCCCGTATCAGTCTCACTTTCTGGCCTCATCGAAACCATCAGGGGAAATCTTTGGCATCAGTTTGAGGATAAAGGTATCCAGCTTGAAACGCAAGTGGAACCACATCTCCCGAATATCATGGTTGACAAAGATCGGATTCTTCAAGTGCTGACTAATTTGGTCGGAAACGCATTGCAATATACGCCGAGTGGTGGAAAGGTATCAATCCAAGCTGCCAGGGACAAATCCGAGATTCTCATCTCCATTTCGGATACCGGCATCGGCATCGCTCTGGATCATCTGCCCTTCATTTTCAATCGCTTTTACCGCACGGATAAATCCAGAACGCGCGCCAGCGGGGGAAGCGGGATTGGATTGACTATTGCGCAAGCGCTTGTCAAGGCGCACCATGGCCGCATCTGGGCAGAAAGCGCAGGCGAAGGTAAAGGCAGCTCATTTCATTTTACGCTCCCGGCGGCTGGATAATCCATTTTTGCTTTTACGAATATCTTCATCAAAGCTTTACATTTGCTTCAAAGATACTTTACCCTGCTAAGTTATCATTTAAAAGTAAGAACAAGAAAATACAATTTGAACAACGGATTAGATCCGGAAAAAGGATGGAACACTATGATGGGTAATTTTGGAAATGGTGGGATGGGTTGGATCGGAATGATCCTGGGTCTGGTGATTACTATCGCTGTAATCATTGGGCTAGTATTATTGGTTGTGTGGGTGGTTCGCCGGATGAGCGGGAATAATGCTCAGTCTATTTCCCAAAATTTGACCGGGCAGTCGGCCCGAGATATTTCCCAGGCTCGCTACGCCAAGGGGGAAATTAACCAGGAAGAATACCAACAGATTTTATCGGATCTGGGCCGCTAAGGTAGGTGTATCATGATGGAATTTGGAATGCTGAGTGGCATGTTCTTATTTTGGGTCGTACTGATCGTTCTGGCCGTTTTAGTGGTACGGGGCCTGTTCCAATCGAATCAATCAGTTGGCAACAAGCATGCGAATGCTCCTCTTTCAGCCTTAGAAATTATTGAACAGCGATACGCCAGAGGTGAAATCACAAAGGAACAATTCCTGCAAATGCAGAAAGACATTCAATAGAACTGTACCGAAAACAAATCATCGCAGCCTTTCGATTTCAACTGAGGCTGCGATTTTTTGATGCTGCTAATGGTCACTCAATTCCACACCTTCAATCCTCTTCGGTTGGGTGCTCTAATTCACCTCGCATAAAAGCATCTGGGGTTTGCTAGTAAACTCTAAGTCATACCATGGTGCAAAAATACACTCGGACACCCTGATAAATCGCCGATGGAAAACTCTCCGGGTTACGGATGATACCGCCAAACGCAGTTTTTATTCCTTCTTATTGATTACCTTAGTTTTCCAACTATCCTCCTACACTGACTATAACTACTGTAAGAAATCCGCGGGATTTAGGAATCCACCGGCATCTAAACGAATGTGGAAATCAATATGTTCCCAGTGGAAATATCAGTGCTACCTGATTCTGCGATTTGCTGACCTAGTACCACGCCTTGCCCTTCGCGATTACGATTGGGAATATTATGTCTTTTAAAGCTCCAGTATCCATTGCCATGGTCAATGATTACCAGGTTCCCAAAACCAGTTGTATCCAAACCAGAGAAAAGTAGGTTCCACAATCGGACGCAAAAATGGTCTGGCGCTTATAAGTGCCGACATCAATTCAAAGATGTCTACTCCAATAAAGTTGCGTAATTAGGATTGGAGAAATGAGCAAGATGAAATATCCACTACCAATATAAACAGATGCCCAGAATAATAGCCGGGAGATTTTCTCACTTGACCTGGTAAGACATTGGAACACGGTTCCTGTCACACAATTTGTTTTCGCTCTCCTGGAATAACAAACCGACTCCTGGCTAATAATTCTGTTGGCGCTTTTCCTCGAAAATCATTCCCAATAAAATTAACAATTTCATCAATCGAAATGCCGTATAACTCTTGAATTCTTTAAAGGTTTCTCCCGCGCGAACGGTTTGGAGAACCCCATCGACAAGTTAATTATTTTGCGCAGCCTCGATGTGTAACGAGCCGGCGTTGGTACTTTTCCCCTCATACCTCTATAAAATTGTTTCTGGTTGAATATTTTATTTCTTTGCAACCGTCCAGGCCTTATCTTCACTTTCCACTATATATTGAAGTACAGCAAACCTTGGGCGTTCTGGCCGAAATGTATGCAAATCGGCAAGGCGATTTATCGAGTCCACCTTTGGAGAAAAAGCAAACACAGGCAAATCGATAGGTTAATCAAATCATCCACAAGGGAAATCTGTATTGGTGTAATACCGTTGTTCAGCTCATTTCTTGCCTGGGCAGGGGCGGATAACCGGTATAATGTTAGAATGCCAATCATTCCGATGACTGAGACATACTGCCAAGAGAGGATATTACTAGTTTTGTAGTACATCGGATCGCTAAGGCAAGATTGGCTGGTACTTAACAATCTGGTTATGCCTGCGTCTACAATCCATAAGCTGCCGTCCGGGTTCAAAATTAACCCATTTGGTCATCCAAAGGAACCTTCCTCTGGTCCATACTGACCAATGGTGGCCAGAGGTTCACCAGTCTGTGAGAATACAAGCACCCGGTAACCCCCCGGGTCGGTCATATAGATGCGATTGTCTGCCCCTACCGTCAGGCAAGGTTTATTGTCCAACGAAATACTATCCCAACCCTGGACGATAAAGCTAGAGACTAATTTTCCATCTGGTGAAAAGACCGCCACGCTCAGGTTTCAGGTGTCAGCAATATAAATATTCCCATCATGACCGACCGCGATACCAACCGGCTCATCCATCTGGGCATCGCCAGCAGAGTCAAATTCAAAAAAGGCTTCGCCATCAGAAGAAAAAACAACTACGCGTTTATTACCAGTGTCCGTGACATAGACCCGACCGTCACGGGCAACCGCAATGCCGCGCGGTCCCCATAAGCGATTCAGCCCATCGCTTGCCAGGCCGGATTACCCCCACTCAAGCAAGAACTTACCTTCCGGTCAAATTTCTGGATGCGGTGGTTCCAGGTATCCGCGATCAGAACATTACCGCTATCGTCCAATGCAATTCCCCAAGGTTCATTAAATGTTCCTTCTGCAGGCGGCAACTGACCCTCTGGTATCCGGTTACCCCAGGATGACAGCATCTCGCGCCTCGCGTTGTATTTTACAATCCTTGAATTCCCGCTATCCACAACGTAAATACTGCCATCAATTCCGATCGCGATATTTCGCGGTGCATTCAATTCACCGTTTGTAATGGAAAAATCTGGTTTCATAGTTTATTTAACGCTTGCATAAGCATCCACCGACTAAGGAATATCCGCCAGGTGGCTCCCCCCCAGGCTAAGGGAAAGCATTTGAAAAGCAATATCCTGGCGGATGAAGACTCGCATTATTTAATATCTCCTGTAAATCCTTCTAAGTAAGAG
Organism: Chloroflexi bacterium HGW-Chloroflexi-8; assembly: GCA_002841995.1. Lineage (GTDB taxonomy): Bacteria > Chloroflexota > Anaerolineae > Anaerolineales > Anaerolineaceae > UBA6170. The sequence goes on along the minus strand of PHBS01000008.1, from coordinate 32,209 downwards.
TCTCCTTCACCGTTCCCGGCAGATCTCTGACTACCCGTCCGCTCAAATATCCGACGTAGGCAGGCACCAATGGTAAAACGCAGGGGGATAGAAACGACAGAAGACCAGCGAAAACAGCAATGATGAAAGTTGACATGATCGAGCCCCTCAGGGGCCAGTCGATAAAATATCGTCGCTGCAACGCCTTGAAGGAAATGAGAGTCATCCGATCGAACTCCATAAGCAATCTGACGAGGATCAAGAGCGTTGCGCTAACGATCTCGATCACCGTTGATACCTTCTAAAACGGACCTAAACCGGATGGCTTTTTCCATCCCAAATCCAATGGCCAGGAAGGGATATCCCAAGCCGATAGCATAACCACTGGACAGCACCATAGCTTGAGTCGCGGATTGCTGGCTCATTCCTACGGTGAGTATGGCTCCAAGCGTTGTCCCGATGCTTGGCGTCCAACCAGCAGCGATGAAACATCCATCATCACAAAAGAAAGGATCGGCCCGCCCTTGCCGGGATTTCAGTAAGCACGCATATCATAATTCAACCATGGAAGATTGATGAGTTTGAGCGTGAATAGCCCTAACAAGATCACGATCGTCCAGCCGATTCGCCCTAAAATGGATTTATAGATTCCTAACACATGTCTGAGAGCAGTGGTCGCACTGCCCCAACCGACGATAAATATCACTGAAAATCCGAGCACAAACAGCTCAGCATGGAAGAAAGTATTCAAGCGAAGCCGAATCCCAATAGCTTTTCGATCTTGCGTTGTCTGTGTTGAATCCAAATGGAATCCAGGGGGGATGCAAGATTTGAATCACGATACCGTAGACGATCATAATCGCCAAACGCAAAACCACCAGGATGGTCCAAATCTTATCGAAAACTTCATGTTGGGTTAAGTGTTGTTTTTTATTTTTTGTGAAAATAAAGTTTGGCATAAACAGGCTTTTCCAAAAATATTCTTTTCTTAAATATCATCTGGCAATTGAACCTGCGTAAAAATGCTGATGCTTGAACAGGCAGAATAGCCTATTGTGATTTGTCTCCACCACTTTTACAATTTCATCAGAGTTATATCAACTTTAAAGGAACAAAATTTGAATGTCTAAAGTAAATAGAGGTTTTTCGAAACACCGGAAAGTTCAGCGCAAACAAAAAAAGTTGCCGCTGATTATGGCGCTGGCAATTGCGGCGATCCTGCTCATTGCTGCCTTTTTTGCGTTCCAAAAGAAACCGGCATCTTTTACCCCCGAGGTTACCGGCGGTCCCAGTCTTAAGGTGGACAAAGAGAAGGTGGATTTAGGGGATGTCAAATTAGGCCAAACCGTTCAGGTATCATTTGAAATCATTAACGTTGGTGACCAACCCCTCATATTTTCCAAGGCTCCTTACATCGAAGTCAAGGAGGGATGTTGACCTCCCGCCCCTGTCATCGGTTCGATGACCCTCAAACCTGGTGAAACGACGACCCTTTCGATGCAGTTCATGATGCATGGCGATATGGGCGGGAAACATGACTTTCGAGTTCATATTCCCAACAACGACACATACCTAAAAGACTTTACCCTTACCGTGCTCTCGAACTGGGTTCCATGATCCATAGACATTTTTAGAAATTTGATCGCGTATGAAATGACAGAGGCACAATCATTTTTCTGCCTCAGTCTTCTTTGTTGAAAATACGCTCTGCCGATAGTATAAGCAATTGTGCCTACTTACTTGCAAGCAGTTTCGCCCTAACTAGATATCTGCCCACCTACTATACTTGCTTTGAATACTCACTACAAATACTGAAATCGGGAGCTTAAATTGAAAAATTCCTCAACTCGTTTCTTTTCAAGCCATCATTGGTCACTACTTTTCGTTGCCTTGATCCCTCTCATTTCTGTCCTGTCAGGCTGCAGCATCAGCAATTTGAACGCGAGTCAGGATTTAATAATGGCCCCCATGTCCGATATGCCGGCTGAAGTACAAAAGGCGGCAGTCACCGTTCAGGAAGGCTATCAATTTGCAGTGGCGAATCCGGATGCTTTAAAAAATGTACCTTGCTATTGCGGCTGCGGCGCGGCAGGGCATACTTCAAATTATTCTTGTTACGTAAAGGAAGTGAAATCTTCGGGCGAAGTTGTCTTTGATCAACACGCGCTGGGCTGCTCGATTTGTGTGGATATCGCCCAGGATGTGATGAAAATGACGCGAGATGGAAAAGCGCTCGAGGAGATTCGGACGGTTATCGATCAGACCTATTCGCAATACGGTCCATCCAACATGCCGCCCGTTCAATAGCCGATGGAATCATTGCCGTCCAACATTGTCGCAAAAACGAATTGGAAGAGCAGGAGCTGGGTGCTTCTTTTCATTGGTATGTCTCTGCTGATCTTCTTCGCCCCACTGCCGCAACCGGTCCAAATTCCAAAGGACAGGTTAATCCGCATCGAGGCTAGCAGCTTTCAGTTCATACCTGGTGAGATCCAAATCAATCCCGGAGACCGTGTGACCGTGGAATTGGTCTCGACCGATGTGGTGCACGGGTTTTCCTTGGATGGCTACAGCTTTGAATTGAAAGCCGACCCGGGACAAACAGCAACGGGCACGTTTACCGCAGGTAAAGCAGGGGTCTTCCGTTTTCGCTGTTCGGTGGCTTGCGGTAACCTGCACCCCTTTATGATCGGCAAACTGCAGGTGGGAGTAAATCTTCTTCTCTTTCGCGGTATTGCCTTAGGACTGCTGGCGATCGCGGCAGCGCTCGTTTCGCTCCGAAAAGCTCCCAGGAGGAGGATGTGACCCGCCTGGACCTTACCCGTTCTCCGAGGGCACTCGCCCTGTTGCGTAGCCGATGGCCGCAATTCTTACTCCGCGCTATCACGTTGGCAGGATTTGTTTTTACCATTCTCTCCGGATTGATGGGTTCAGTGGTGGGCAGCCATAATTTCGCCATCATATTTGTTTGGATCGCCTGGTGGACAACCCTTAAACTCGTCTTCATCCCTTTTGGTGGTCGTTCCTGGTGCAGCATTTGCCCCATTCCATTGCCTGGCGAATGGCTGCAAAACGGTGGTATCTTGCAACCGCGCGGTGGCACGGGCTTTGGCCTAGGCAAACGCTGGCCAAGATTCCTTAAAGGATCCTGGATGCAGGCTGGTGGTTTCTTGCTGATAGGGCTGTTCGGTGCAATGACGCTGACCTCAGCAAAAATCACTGCGATCGTTTTGTTATTCATCCTGATTCTCGCACTCGCCCTAAGCCTGGTCTTCGAACGTCGCTCCTTTTGCAACTACCTGTGCCCAATTGGCGGGTTTACCGGTCTTTATGCGCAGGCCGGTCCGGTGGAATTACGCGTCAAAGACGTTGATATCTGCGCTGCTCACAGCGAAAAAACCTGCTATACCGCCTGCCCGTGGGGTCAATACCCTCTGGCATTGAAATCAAGCGCCAACTGCGGTCTTTGCATGGAATGTTTACGTGTTTGCCCCTCGGATAATATCGCTGTCAACCTGCGCCCATGGGGCAGTGACCTGGGACCGAAAACGAAACACCGTCTGGATGAAGCTTTCCTTGGACTGGTCATGCTTGCCAGCGCGCTGGTCGACTCGGCTGTTTTTCTGGGACCATGGGGACAGTTGAAATCGGCAGCGTATGCTATCGGCAGCCCGGCCTGGTTCCTGTTTTCGGGATCCTTCCTGCTCACTGCATTGGGGATTCTTCCGGGTCTTTACCTCGGCGCTGCCTGGGCCGCTAATCGACTCGGTACAACCCATGTGAACCTGCGCCAATCACTGGCACATTACAGCCAAGTACTCGTGCCGCTCGGATTGATGGCCTGGATTGCGTTTACCATCTCATTTGCCTTCGTCAAATTTGGTTACGTCCTCCCGGCGGTTTCAGATCCGCTTGGTTGGGGCTGGAATTTGATTGGACTTTCCAAGACAGCCGGGGTGGGAGAGGCCACTTCCTTCAGCCTGAATTTACAGGTAGCTATTCTGATGGTTGGACTCTATTGGTCCAGCCGGGTCGCGTGCCGCATTAGTGAAACCATTCGCCAGGCTGCACCATTAATAGCCTTTTCAGGTTTATTCACGCTGGCCATGCTCTGGCTGCTGGTAGGTTAAATCCGATGAAAAAAGAAGGACTTGCCCGTTGGATCGTTATTCTCCTGGTACTGGCTGCGGTCGGCGTCCCGCTGGTTGGCTGGTGGCTGTCCAAAGATCTGGCAGCAACACTTGAGTTGCACGCGCGTATGCCAGAAAACGGCGGCTGGAGCGTCAATACCATCCAGGCAAAAGTTGGACAGCCGATTCATTTGCGCCTCACCAGTGATGATGTAGTGCACGGTTTTGCGGTTGGTCGATCAGACCATCCGGCTCTGGATATTCTTCCGGGTGAATTCACCGACACAACCCTGACCTTTGACCAGCCCGGAAAGTACACCTTTTATTGTAGCCGCTGGTGCGGCGCCAACCATTGGCGCATGCGCGGGACAATCGAGGTTACGGGAGAGGGCGACCCAATCCCGCCCGACCCGCAGCCGTTATTCCTAAAATTGGGAATCGATATCGATGCACCACAGACTGCTGAAGTTACTCCCGGTATGACCGCTTCCGCTGGGCGGGGGGCATTGTTCGCAAGTCAGTTGCCTGCCTATGCACTAGAAAAAGATATTTATCTCTCAAACAGCCCGGCTAAAGTCTGGCTAAGATTACGAGCTGAAACATTCCTATCTTCATTGAGCGACGATGATGTATGGGACGCCGTCGCCTGGATCTGGCAGCAGCATGCCACGCCTGAAGCACTGAAGAGCGGACAGGAATTGTATGCCACAAACTGCGCTGCTTGTCACGGTGAAAGTGGAAAAGGCGATGGGGTCATGGTGCGCGGCCTGCCGGTCTGGGATCCGAGTTTGCACACCTCCGGCGATGTGACCCACCAGCCGACTGGCGAAGGACTGGTCAGCCCGCCAGATTTTACCGATCCGAAGGTTCTTCTCGGCGTAAGCCCAGCGCTGCTTGAAGGGAAGATCATCCGCGGTGGAATGGGTACAGGTATGCCTTATTGGGGGCCGATTTTTACCAGTGAACAGATTCAAGCAGTGATCAGTTACTTATATACCTTCTCGTTCCATTCACAAGAACAGCCCAGAGGTCCCTCCAATTAAGCGCATTGCTGTAATTGGCGTTTATAACAGGTACAAATGAAACCAAAAGGAGGTTAATGACAGATAAACAATAATTCTCAAGTGATAAAATATAAATCGACTTACTCATATTTTAGATGGATCAAGGAGGATTACATGTCAAGTACAAGCGGTTCTGCATCTGTGGGTTTTCGTGACCCACCCTTTGCTAACAGTCTTTTTAACAATCCAAAATGGGCCTGGTTATGGGTCATTGCAAGGTTGTATGTCGGTTATTCGTGGTTGACCTCTGGACTTGGTAAACTCTCAAACCCTGCCTGGACTCAAACAGGTGAAGCCCTTAAAGGTTTTTGGGAACGCGCAGTAGCTATCCCCGATGCGCCGGCCCGTCCATTGATCGCTTTCGATTGGTACCGTGGTTTTCTTCAAGCGATGATCGACGCCCAAGCCTACACCTGGTTCTCAAAACTGGTTTATATCGGGGAAATCGTGATCGGCGTAGCATTAATCCTGGGCTTATTTACCGGAATCGCAGCTTTCCTGGGTGGATTCATGAACTGGAATTTTATGATGGCCGGCTCCGCCAGCACCAATCCAGTTTTATTCACCCTTTCTATTCTTCTCATTCTGGCGTGGAAGACAGCAGGATGGTGGGGGCTAGATCGCTTTGTGTTGCCTGCGTTAGGTACACCCTGGCAACCTGGTAAGGTTTTTCAAGGGAAAAAGCTAGAAAATACCTGACATTCAACCTGATTGGGTATAAAAGTAGAAACTATCTTAAAATGAAGATATATGGTTGTTTCACGGTTGTATCCATGAAAGGTGTATAATCAACGCCATGTTATCACAAAATTTTCCCAGGATAATCCGCGTACTTCTGGCCGACGACCACATCGTGGTACGTGCTGGGATTCGGAAATTTTTAGAGCTAAGTCCGGATCTACAAGTCGTCGCGCAAGCCTCCAATGGGCAGGAGGCTTGCGAATTATTGAAGCAATTCAATCCCGATGTTGCTGTTCTGGATATCCAAATGCCCGTGATGAGCGGGATTGAAGTTGTCCGTTGGATTCGTGCTAACCGGCTACCAGTTGGCGTTTTGATGTTGACCGCATACGACGATATTCCCTACGTCCAAGCGGTACTTCGCTCCGGGGCGAATGGCTATATACTAAAAACCGCAGATCCGCGTGAGATCATCGAGGGCATACGCGACGTGTTCCACGGAAAATCCGTTTTGGATGTAGCCCTGACCCAAAAATTGCTTGTAAAACTTGCCAAGCAAGATGAAACAGCCCTTGTCGAACCCCTCACGGAACGAGAATTACAAATTTTATCTCTGACCGCAAAGGGATATACCAATAAGGCAATCGCCGTACAGTTAGGAATCAGTGACCGGACCGTGCAAAATCACCTGGCTAATATCTTCCAGAAACTTAACGCCGAAAGTCGTACAGAAGCGGTCATGCGAGCAGTATCGCTTGGCCTGATTACCGCTAATATCGCTGATAGGGGATCGTAGTCATCCTTTCAGGATGAATTGAGAGGTAGACCTTGTCAGAATTCAGTCACGCTGCCGTAAAGAAATCAAATTGGAGGGGGTTTACCCTCCAATTAATTTTGATTACCATTTTGCCTTTGACCGTATTGCTCTTAGTTGTTGCCTTCGGAAGCCAGACGCTGCATCATGAAGCCATGCGCAGCCTGGTCGGAGATCGCGATCTAAGAACCGTTCGCGCCGCATCCTCCACAATCGAACTTGAAATAACTCATCTGACTAGCACCTTCCAGCAGATCGCGCGGGAAATGGAAAATCAGTCTGATTTTTCTTCTTTGCACCTTACGCCAGATGAAATCGCGTCTACATTTGTGGGAGGGATTGCACTCTATACCAAGGATGGCTACCTGATTCGTGCCTCAACAACAAATATGGATTGGCCGACCATCCCAGCCCTAATTCCCAGCCTATTCAAACCCCCAGGGCAAAGCACTAAAACACCATTCTTTTCAAACCTGGTCAAGCCACCTGGAACAACCCAGTCCTATATCTTTCTGATCACACAGACGGGGGAGGGGGAAATACTTCTTGGGGCGTTTTCTCCCCAAATGTTGATAGAAACCGCGGTTGGGGATTTAGCAAGGTCCAGCCAGATCACAGTGTTGGTTATTAGCCCAACGAACACAAATAAGGAGTACGAAGTTCTTTTTCGTGCCGGGCCTATTAAAATGGACGAGTACGTCCGATCCCATCCCGGAATTAACGAAGCTCTTAATGGCGAAAGTGGAATTAATTATTATCAAGGAAGTCAAGGCGAACACGTCGTTGCCTTTACCTCAATTCGTCCGATTGGTTGGGGACTGGTGATCGAAGAAGCCTGGGAGGATATTGCCAGCCCTTATTTGATGACCACTCAGTCAGCCCCTTTGATCATCGTCCCAATTTTTGTGTTGGCAATCTTCACAATCTGGTTTGGCTATCGCCGGATTGTCACACCTCTGCAAAAATTAGAGAAACAAGCCGCGGGTCTCGCCGAGGGGAATTTCGAAGCAATTCGGCAGCAAGTTGGCGGGATCGAAGAGATCCGTAATTTGCAATTTGAATTGATTGATATGGCAGATAAATTAAAGGCTGCACAACATAGCCTGCGCATTTATATAGGCGCGATCACGGCTGGAGTGGAAAATGAAAGACGCAGCCTAGCACGCGAACTGCATGATGACACCATCCAGACGTTGATCGCACTCAACCAGCGCCTTCATTTGATCTCGATCAATTCCCCTGAGACACAAAAAGGCTCTCTGAGTGAACTGCAAACATTGGTCCAGCAAGCCATGACTAATCTTCGCCGCATGATCCGCGGTTTGCGCCCAATTTATCTTGAAGACCTGGGATTGGTCGCTTCTTTGGAAATGCTGGTTCAGGAGATGGGACAAGCCGCCACCATCCCAATTGCCTATAAAGTAAGGGGTCAAGAGCGCGGTTTGGATGCACAAAAGGCGATGTCGGTGTATCGCATCGTCCAAGAGTCGCTCAATAATGTGATCCGCCATGCCCAGGCAAAACACGCCTGGGTGGAACTGGATTTCACCGATTCGGAAGTCCTTATTCAGATTCGAGATGATGGAAAAGGATTCATTGTTCCGGCCAATCCGGCTGAATTCCCAGAAAAGGGTCATTTCGGTTTGTTAGGCCTGCAAGAACGGGCTGAAATTATCAATGCTAAGTTAGTCATCCTCTCTACACCAGGTCTGGGGACCATTATCACCTTACAAGTAAAGTAGGCATTATCGCTTACCTCAAATCCGGCAACTTAGCGCTGTTCAATGTTCGACCAGCGTCTTATACTTTTATTTGTAAGTGAGATTCAATTAATTCGGTCTATCACATAGACCAAAAGGAGAAAACGATGGAAAAAGACCCAGTCTGTGGTATGGACGTCGATCCCAAGACGGCCGCAGGGAAATCGGATTATCAGGGAACGACTTTTTACTTCTGCTCATCAGGCTGCAAGAAAGCCTTCGACAAAGAACCCCAAAAATATGTAGGGAAGGCTGAGAACAGCCACTCAGGACACAACCACTAAAATTCTTCCTCCCACTTCCCCGTTTGGCAGAATAGCAAACGGGGATACTTTTAGAAGGTATCATGATCACTATCCCCATCGACCCGATTCTGTTTTCAATAGGACACTTCCATCTCCGGTGGTACAGCTTGATTGTAACTGTCGCCATAATTATCGGTACCTGGCTGGCGGTCAAGGAAGCTGGACGAAAAGGCTTCAATACCGAAAAAATTTCGGAAAGCGTTCTGTGGGTTGTCATTACCGGTTTGGTCGGCGCACGACTCTTCCACGTACTCGACCACTGGTCGGATGTGTTTGCTGCTAATCCCGTTCGTGCGTTGTACATCTGGGAAGGCGGCCTGGCGATCTGGGGCGGCGTGCTGGGCGGACTCGTGGCTACAGCAGTGCTCGCTCGTATCTATCGCTGGAAATTACCTCTCCTGCTGGATGCCTTTGTTCCTGGCGTGGTCCTGGCCCAGGCTGTCGGGAGAATCGCCTGCATCATCACTGGGGATGCTATAGGCAAACCGACCAGTGGTCCGTTTGGCTTCGCATATATCAGTCCCAACGCAATGGTCCCCCAACTCGGCGTTTACTACACTCCCACTCCCGTCTATGAAATCCTGATGAACCTGGCAATTTTTGCCGTGCTGTGGAACCTGCGCAAAAAACGTTTGAAGGATGGAATTTTGACTTTGATCTACCTGGCGCTGTACTCTTTTGTCCGTTTTTTCATCGCTTTTACGAGTACGTATAAGATCATTGCCCTGGGTTTGAACCAGGCCCAACTGATCAGCGTTGTCGTATTTGCAATCAGTCTGCCACTCCTCGCGATCACAATAATGAAGAACCTTCAGCTTTCCGTGAATGCCTGATATTGGAGGTCTCAAATGGAAAAGCCGTATGTCGACTTATCTCACCCAACCAAATCTCTAAAGGTGGCACATTTCCTACTGGCAAGTATGCTTTTGGGATTTGGCGTCTATTTCCTCGTGCTAGGAATTTTCACCATTCTGGAAACATTGTAACTGCATGGAAAAGAAAGAACAGTACATCCCGGCATTGAACCGAAGGTGGTTGACCCCGCTGTATGATCCCTTGCTCAAATGGGGAATGCGGGAAGATACGTTCAAACGCCACCTGATCGAATATTCCAACCTTGCGAACGACCACAAGGTTCTTGACCTGGGCTGCGGCACAGGTACATTGACCATCCAGATCAAACAGCACTTCCCATCGATCGAGTTGATTGGGCTGGACGGCGACGCTACTGTACTACAAATAGCCGGACACAAAGCCGAAGCCGCCGGCATATCCATCCAATGGAAGGAAGGGCTTGCAACGGAGCTACCTTACCCCGAGGCTTCATTCGACCGTGTGGTTTCCTGTCTTGTGATCCATCACCTCACAGCTTCGAATAAGGTCAAAGCCTTCAAGGAAGTTTTTCGAGTATTGAAACCCGGGGGTGAATTCCACTTATTGGACTTTGGGAAACCGACCAGCCTAATTATGAAGATTATCTCCATACCGATTGCCCGTCTCGAGGAAGCTGGTGACAATATCCGTGGCTTGCTTCCAGAAATGCTACGATGTGCTGGCCTATCCAATGCCTCCGAGGTTGGGCGCTTTAAAACACTTTTCGGAGAACTGGTCCATTACCGCTCATTTCATGAGGATTTATGATCAAACGAGAAAAAGATCCCTCTTTTGATCCTGAAATCACGCTACTTGATGATACTCAAGAGCAACTCTATAAGCAGGGCTTCTCGCTCCCGAGGGTTTGGACAGCCAACTTTCTCGTCGCACTCAAATCCAAGCCATTGATGATCCTGATTGGCCCACCAGAAGCCGAGAAAGAAGCTCTGGTCGAAGGATTTAGCAAGGTGCTGATGGGACGTGATTCGTATCAGTATCAACCGATGCTAGGCCACCCCTGGTGGGCTTCCCAGACCGCTGATGTTGCCACGTTCACGCAAACCCAATCGCGGTTCAATACACTCAAATTGGAAATGATGATCGAAGAGGCCGGACTGCCAGGCAATCTGGATCGGCTATACATTGCTAATATCAGCCGGATTAGTCCCGGTGAATTACAGGAGTATTTTTCAGAAACAGCATTTCAACTTCGCCATGGACAGTTAATGCGCTTGCCCACTTCTCATTTCTCAGATCCGATCCCATTTCCTTCCAATCTCGCCATTATCGGTACCATGGACATACTCCAATTCCGCTGGTCGGATGCTGACCTGCTCTCTCAGACCACGATCATCGATTGTGTGCCAATGAAAAAAACCGGTCGCCAAACAATCGATAGAGTGAGCACGGATCCCTTGAGAGAGAAACGTTTGATCCGTTCGTTCATCAGAGACCCACAAAGGGCTTTTCGGAAGGTGATGATTATTTTGCACCGGCTTCCATCGGCTTTGCTCCCCATATTACAGATACAACAAATCTTGCAGAAAGTTGTCTCCAATTATTCAAGCAACATGCTGCTTGACGGAATGGTTTATTTATCCAATTCTTGGTCGCAAATGGGTTCTGGCTTGTTTGCTGAAAGCCCTCAAAAAAATTTACAAATCGCAATGGATCTGGCAATCACCCAATCGCTATTATTCCCATACAGTGAGATAATCGCGGATTCGAAAAACCTCCATGGTAAATTACAGAGAGTCTTAGGTAATCAATACCCTCTTGCAAGCGTTTTTCTCAGTCAGCTTAAGCCGGAATAGGTATTTCTGCTGGATCAGGGACACGCGGAACAGCGCTTATCGAAAGTCTCCAACCTCACTATATTAAAGATACGAAGGAGACATTTCATGAACCAATCTACCCCCACAAACAAAGTTCGAATTCAGCCTCTTGTGCTAACCACGGTCGCCGGATTGCTAGCTGCTTTAGTAGCAATCTTTGTTTTCAAAGTAGCAGTTGGCCTGGTCATCAATTATAGTCTGATCGGAGCGATAATCTTGAGCCATTTCTGGATGCATGCAGGTCATGCCGGCAACGGCCAACACCAAGAACAAACGTCCCTATCCAATTCGCATGATCAAGTTAGCCCTGTCCCGGTCGAGAACGAGCGTAAGCATGGCTGCCATTGATAGGCAGAATCACTTACATCTTATTCTGTGATTTTGCTGTACGCATGTTAACTCAAACCTCCTATACTCAAATCGGAGATATAAAATGAACGCTGGAAGTCAACCGATATTGGTAGTAAATCAGGCATGTAGTTGTATTGTCACCCAGGTGACCGATCAATTAAGTACAGCCGGATATGCGGTGGTTCAATCCTTCAATCTGCTTTCAGCGTTGGCCAGGCACTCCAAATGCTTCTGTCAAATGATTGTTCTTTTGGTTTATGGACAGGACGGCCCACCCATAACAATTATCCTGGATGGCGACGACTTATCTACATCTATTTTCCTGGAGAATGAACCGGAACGCAGCTCCCGAGCCAGATTTACCACATTATTATCCTCTATTGCAGCGACAGTTGATCCATTGCCTGAAAGCAATTTTAACAATCCGACCGGCATCGAAACCCAACATGACATTTGACTACAATTTGGATGACATTAGGCATAATTGCCCATCTGCTATAAGTAATTGTGCGCTTTTCTTCTCATGCCAATTCGTCTACCCTTAGGGAATGAATCACATTCGTAATTCCCAAGGAGGAAACTCTTGAAAAGACCGCTCTGGTTTTTGCCAATTATTATCGCAGGGATATTCCTGTTGGCCGCTTGCACTCCCAGTTCTAGAACAACGTTGGGTACAGGAAGTATGATGAATCCTACTGCAACTCCAGGATCAATGATGTCCTCGTCGGAAAGTTCCCACATGATGCAGCCAATAAGCGGCGAAAATATCCAACCAGCTACAGAAAACATTGGCGGACAACCGCTGACCTACCGCATGGATGGAGATGTCAAGGTATTCGATTTGACCGCCAAACCGGTCATCTGGCCTATCACCAGTGATGTTTCTGTCACCGCCTGGACTTACAACGGAACTGTGCCCGGACCAATGATCCGCGTGATGGAAGGCGATTCAGTTCGAATCATCGTTATGAATGACCTTCCTGAGCCCACAACCATTCATTGGCACGGCATCGCTGTACCTAATGCTATGGATGGGATACCGGACGTTACTCAAAAACCGATTCAACCGGGGGAGACATTTACATACGAATTTATCGCCCAGCCAGCTGGCACTTACATGTATCACTCGCATTATGAGGGTGATGTTCAGGTTTCGGCAGGGCTGTACGCGCCTTTCATTATTGACCCTAAAGAAGCAGAAGTACTTAAAACAGATGTGGATGTCGATTTGATGATTTCCGAGTGGCTGGTTAAGAATGGAGAAACATATGCTGCCATGCCAATGGCTGGCATGGAGCCTAATTATTTCACCATTAATGGGAAGTCTTTTCCGGACACAGAGACGATCAATGTCAAGAAGGGTCAGCTCGTCCGTTTACGCCTAATGGGGATTGGGCAGTTTGTCCACCCCATCCATTTACATGGAGTTCCATTCAAAATCGTGGCAACGGATGGTCATCCGGTTCCAGAAGCAGCCCAACTGACCAAAGACACCGTACTGGTTTCACCGGGCGAGCGGTACGACATTGAGTTTGTCGCCACGGAAACCGGGCAATGGATGTTGCACTGCCATATTTTGCACCATACCACCAACGATAATGTGGAACCTGGTGGATTGATGCTAATGATTAATGTAACTAATTGAAAGAGGAGAAAAACATGAAACCGCGATTGATTGTGATTGTTGTGATCTTGATCCTGGCTACACTGGTGGCAGGATGTGCTGCCCAAACAAAAAAGGAAGCAATTGGCCAGGTTAATTTCACTCTCGGGACCAACCCTGACCCACCGATCACAGGGAAAAACGAAATCATCTTGAACCTTCAAGATAAAGATGGAAAACCTCTGACTGGGGCGACTGTGGATGTAAGCGCCGATCACACAGACATGTCTGGCATGACTATGAACGGCTCGGCGACAGAACAAGAAGATGGCAAGTATGCGATCACCGCAGATTTCAGCATGTCGGGAACATGGAAAATTACCGCCTATGTTCGAAAAGATGGTCTGGATGTGAGAAAGGATTTTGAGTTAAAGATTCCATGATCTTACTGCTGTTTTAGATTCTGTGGTGAGTTCGTAAAATGAACGCACCACAGAATGGAGAAATTTCATAATGACCTCATCTATTCGATTATCCTCTATCCCTGTAAGAAAATCTGACCAATTCATTCTTTGGTTCAGTAGGTACTGGGTGCTGGTTGTTAGCATCTTTTTGGGAATCTATGTTTTGAGTCCATTCCTTGCACCTGTATTTATGAGTGCAGGATTAACCTTGCCAGGAAAGACCATCTACTGGATATATTCCTACCTCTGTCATCAGCTGCCAGAACGCTCGTATTTTTTATTTGGTTCAAAGATTTCATATTCCATCGGCGAGATTCAATCTGTATGGAAGAACACCAATGATATTACTGTACTTCGACAGTATATAGGAGATCAGCAAATGGGCTGGAAAGTGGCCTGGTCTGACCGGATGGTATCAATGTTTACCAGTCTCTGGGTATTTGGGATCTTGTGGGGATTATTCAAGAAGAAAATACGCCCAATACCTTGGTGGGGACTATCCTTCTTACTCTTACCTATGGTAATCGATGGTACTACCCACTTCTTCAGCGATCTGGCTGGTCTAGGGCAAGGTTTTCGCGACACCAATGCCTGGCTGGCGACATTGACAAACAATGCCCTTGCGTCTTCTTTTTATGCCGGGGATGCTTGGGGTTCTTTCAACGCCTGGATGCGTATGGTAACGGGTATTTTATTTGGTCTGGGTATTGTTTGGTTTGGTTTTCCCTATATCCATGTCGCGGCTACAGATGCGGCAGAAGTCGTAAAATATAAATACCAACAACAATTTTTGTTGAAAGAAGGGAAAACCAATCTCGCACGACTGTATAACGCTGATATTCGCGGGCAAGACGGATTGAACCCGATTAATGACTCAGAAGTAAAGGTGAATAATGTCGAATGACAATGAACAGATGAAACCAATGATTCGAGTGGTGCTGGCCGATGACCATGCGGTTGTACGGGCTGGCATTCGTCAGTTCCTGGAGCAAGCCGGTGATATTGACGTGATCGCCGAAGCCTCGGATGGTGCAATGGCAATTGAGATGATTGGGAGGATGGCTCCTGACGTTGCCATCCTTGATATCCAGATGCCGAAAGCAACCGGCATTGAAGTTTCGCGCGAGATTCGCGCTCACCGATGGCCAATTGGTGTACTCATCCTTACATCTTATGATGATGATCCGTACATTTCTGCCGTTTTAAAGACCGGCGCGAACGGTTACGTGCTCAAGACTGCATCGCCTGACGAGATAATTAATGCAGTACGGGACGTCTACCAAGGAAAATCTGTTCTCGACGCGGAGATTTTACCTAAAGTTTTGGCGAAGATCGCCAATCCGACCCCTGCACCGTTTTACGAGCCTTTGACGGACCGCGAAATCGAAATCCTTTCCCTGGTTGCCAGGGGATTAACCAACAAGGTAGTCGGAATCAAACTCAAAATCAGTGACCGAACGGTACAAGGTCACATCGCACGGATCTTTGAAAAATTGCTGGCCGACAGCCGGACAGAAGCCGTTATGCGAGGAATATCCTTGGGATTAATACAACTTCCGGAAGAGATATATGACAATGATACTAACTTTGAGATTTGATGGGTAGATTACCCTTTGTGATAGATGGATAATTTCAACAGCCTACAGAATAGGCTTAATGGCTTATTTTCTAACGAGGGTATCGGCCTAACGATACCCTCGCTGTTTAACGCATCACGCTTGTTGAACGGTATGCTATGATGAAAAGATAGATATCAAAATTGAAATTTAGAAAGAGGCGATTTATGGAAAAAGATCCAGTTTGCGGAATGAAAATAGAGAGGAACTCATCATTTGCCACTCGAGAGCACCGTGGGCAAGCGTATTATTTCTGCTCGGAAGATTGCGTCAAACAATTCGATGCCAATCCCGACCAGTATGCTCTTGTTCTTAGTCAACCCGCTACCTCTGCAACGACTGGCTTCAACCCGGATTCTACCGTGCTGCAGGTCGAGCTTCCCATACTCGGCCTCGCTAAGGAAGGGTTGCCTGGTGGAGTTTTGATCCGTTCGGCGCTCGAAAAACTGCACGGAGTTGAGAGAGTAGTCATGAATGCTAAGGCTGGAATCACCGTGGTCAATTATGACCCTGAAACGATCAAAATCTTAGATATTGTGGCAGCAATAAAAAAAACTGGTTACCAAGTGGGCGGTGCGCAAAAACGGATTGGGATAGAAAATATCCGGTGCGCTTCTTGCGTAGGTTCCATCGAAGACGAGTTAAAAACCACTCCCGGTGTGTTAAACGCATCGATTAGCCTGGGGACACAGGAAGCAACGGTTGATTATCTGCCCGAACAAACAACACTCAATGAGCTGAATACCGCGATTGAAAGCTGGGGATATAAGACCCGGCCGGCCTCCAGCGAAGAATCGGTCGACCAACAGCAGGCAGCCCACGAGAAGGAATACCAACGCTTGATGCGCAAATTCTGGTTCGCCGCTTTGGTATCGATCCCGGTGTTGATCACCGCCTACCCCAAATTTATCCCCATTGTAAAAGATTGGTCAATGGAAACCCTACGGATCACCTGGTTTGGAGCAGCACTGCTGACCTTACCGGTCCTCTTCTGGTCAGGTAGTGATTTCTTCACTGGAGCCTGGGCTGCGCTCAAACATCGCGCCGCCAATATGAACACGTTGATTGCGTTGGGCACAGGCGCTGCCTGGCTGTATTCAATCGTGGCAATTGTCTTCCCAGGGATTTTCCCGGAAGGAACATCCGAGCCCTTCTTTGACGTGGTAGCGGTGGTCATCGCCCTGGTCGTTTTAGGGCAGGCGCTGGAGATTCGGGCAAAAGGACGAACCAGCGAAGCCATCAAAAAACTTATGGGCTTGCAACCAAAAACCGCACGCGTGATACGCAATGACGTGGAAATGGATATTCCAGTTGAAGAAGTGCTTGTCGGAGATGTCGTACAGGTACGCCCCGGTGAAAAGGTGCCAGTGGACGGTGTCATTTTGGAAGGCAGCTCAGCTGTTGACGAATCCATGCTGACAGGGGAAAGTCTGCCGGCTTCTAAGAAAGTGGGGGATGAAGTCATTGGTGCAACGTTCAACAAAACCGGAGCATTCAAGTTCCGCACAACCAAAGTCGGCAAGGACACCGCCCTGGCTCAAATCGTTAAAATGGTGCAGGATGCACAGAACAGCAAGGCACCAATTGCACGCCTGGCGGATACCATCTCAGGATACTTCGTACCCATCGTAATGATCCTGGCTGTTCTGACCTTCGTAGTCTGGTTCGACTTCGGCCCGCAGCCGCAGCTTGTTTACGGACTGGTCACCGCTGTATCGGTGCTGATCATTGCCTGCCCGTGCGCGCTAGGTCTGGCTACCCCGATGAGCCTGATGGTTGGGATCGGCAAAGGCGCTGAGAATGGCATTCTAATCCGTTCAGGTGAAGCGCTGCAAACCGCGCAATCTATCAAAATCGTCGTCTTGGATAAAACTGGCACAATTACCAAGGGCAAGCCTGAACTAACCGATGTTATCGTTGCAGTTCAACAATCAATCCTGAGTGACGAACTCTTGAGATTGGCAGCTTCAGTGGAAACGGTCAGTGAACACCCTCTGGCCGAAGCAATCGTAGAAGGCGGGAAGACCAAAGGTTTGGCATTGGGCAAACCGGAAGCCTTCGAAGCGATTCCAGGGCATGGCGTCACAGCAACAGTCGATGGACGTAAGGTAGCACTCGGTAATCTAAAGATGATGAAGCGCTTGAACGTAGATCTCGGCAACTTGGAAGCAAAATCTGAAATCCTGGCAAACGATGGGAAAACGCCCATGTTTATCGCCGTGAATGGCAAGGCAGCCGGCATCATCGCCGTAGCCGATACTGTCAAAGAAGACTCCAAAGAAGCTATCGCTGCATTGCACCAGATGGGAATTGAGGTGGTGATGATTACCGGCGATAACCGCCGCACTGCCGAAGCGATTGCCCGCCAGGTGGGTTTGGATCGCGTCCTGGCTGAAGTACTGCCAGAAGATAAGGCCCACAACGTTCACCTGCTGCAAGCTGAAGGCAAAAAGGTTGCGATGGTTGGGGATGGGATCAACGACGCCCCGGCACTGGCGCAGGCCGATGTTGGTTTGGCGATCGGAACCGGCACAGATGTGGCCATCGAAGCCTCGGATATTACCCTGATCAAGGGCAGCCTCAAGGGTGTGGTCACTGCCATCGAGGTTAGCCGGGCCACCATGCGCAACATCAAACAAAACCTGGTTGGCGCGTTCGTCTATAACACGTTGGGGGTCCCGATCGCCATGGGTGTTTTGTTCCCCTTCTTTGGGCTGCTACTCAGCCCCCTGCTGGCAGGTGCTGCCATGGCTTTCTCGTCCGTGACGGTGATCAGCAACGCCAATCGCTTACGGGGTTTTCGCCCAAAATTCAGCGCCAAATGAGGTATGCATGACGATCAATCTGTTGTATTTTGATGGCTGCCCGTCGTGGAAAACAGCCCTGACCAATCTTCAATTTGCATTAAAGAAAGAACAACTGGATTATTCAATCAACCCGATTAGAATTTTAACTGACCAGGAGGCGGCTACTGCAAAATTTCTTGGATCGCCTTCCTTCCAGATTGATGGAAAGGATTTCTGGCCAGAAAACCGAACTACCTATTCTATGAACTGCCGAGTGTATAAAACACCCAGTGGATTGAAGGGTTGGCCAACCGTCGAGATGCTTCGCAAAAAGTTAATTGACATCAGAAAAGATAAGGAAATAGCGAAATGACACTTATTCAGATATTCATAACCCTTGGGGGCATCGCCCTCAGTTTATTTATCGCCTGGTTTTTCTGGCTAGCACCAAAAGGTCAGACAAGAATAAACTCTGGCGCAGGCGGTGTCCAGGAAGTGGCTATCACCGTAAAAGGGGGGTACACTCCGGATATCATTGTGGTAAAAGCCGGGCAACCGTTGCGCATGAGGTTTACTCGTCATGAAAGTTCGACCTGTTCTGAAATGGTGTTGTTTCCAGATTTTAATCAGAGCGCAAAATTGCCTGAAGGACAGGAAGTGCTAGTGGAATTTACTCCCAAAAAACCTGGTGAGTATGGCTTCCAATGTCAGATGGGAATGTTGAGAGGGAAATTGATTGTTGAATAGACTTAAAGATTTTTTGTTTTGATTATCGGTTGCTAAATATTCACCTATCCTTTTCTCAAAAGGAACTGGGTAGGTGTTAATAATAAAGATAATTCAAGGACGAATCATGCAAAGATTGTTTCAAGGATTGAAAATGAAAGATCGCCATTTTTCTATTGAAATTGCGATCTTTTTAGCTATAGGTTTGCTTGCTTTATGGTTTATAGCATTAATGACTTTCATGGAAAATGGAAAGAATCACGCGATTAATCTTGCCTTTGTAAGTGTCTTGATGGTTTTGTTAATCGGACTAACGAGAACACTCGAGAAATATAAATACCAAGGATACTTTATTGCCTTTGCTGCCGTGATGATTGCGGTTATTGGCTATTTCAGATTGAGTTCCTTTTTTATCCATACAGAAATTATTTTTACCTTAGCTATAATTGGCATATCTGCCCGCTGGGGAACCCCACAAGGAATTTTCGCTGCCCTACTTGCTGCGTTAAGTAATGGGTTGTTGCTTACCCTGTATGAAGGCTTGGGTGTTGACTTTGAAATATTTGCCATTGGAGGTTCCTTTTTTGCATCAGCGTTCATTGTTGGTGCTTTGAGTAAGCAGAGGGAAGCAGCTTTAAAATCACGTGCTGATATCAATGAAGAATTGAATCGGTCATATAATGAAACTTTGCATGCTCTGGTCAAAGCCTTGGATACGAGAGATAGTGAAACTGGTGGACATTCGGAAAGAGTAACACAAATAGCTCTGTTTATCGCCAGACAACTTAAATTAGATGAAAAAGTAATTCAGGAAATTCAATGGGGTGCGCTGCTTCACGATGTTGGAAAAATTGGTATTCCTGATCACATTTTGCGAAAACCAGGTAAATTGACAGACGAAGAATGGATTGTAATGAGAACTCATCCACTAGTTGGTTATGAAATGTTAAAAAAAATCCCCTTTCTTGCTCCTTCTCTAGATGTTGTCTTACATCACCACGAAAAATATGACGGCACCGGGTATCCATCTGGATTATCTGGTAAAGCTATTCCACTTGCTGCTCGGATTTTTGCAATCTCAGATACTTATGATGCCATGACCAATGATCGACCCTACCGAAAAGCATTTTATCCAGAAAAGGCATTAGAGGAGATTCAACAATGTGCAAATAGTCAATTTGATCCAGAAATAGTGAATGCATTTCTCAACGCTTTTGAACAAGTAAGTAATCCGACTTCGAATGAATTATTAGATCAAAATTCTAAATTATTTGGAAAAAATGAAACAACTTTCCCATCGAAAAACCAAATCAGGTGATTCAAATAAACAAACAATAACTAAAGATGTCTTAATTGCGTTGGGATGGGCATTTTTGGTTGGGTTACCACTTTTTGTTGTACATATGGTTCTTTTTGATTTTGAACATAGTCAACATATGGACGAATCATACTCTTTCATCCAATCAATAATATCTTCTGTTCCTGACCATCTAATTAGTCTTAGTCTATGGTTGTCGGCGATCTTTATAGCAACCTTTGCAATACGGCGTATATTTCAACAAAAAATAATTTTGGCACAAGTCCAAGCAAAATTAACAATATCCCAAACCCAAGCTCTTAGCGATGGCTTGACTGGCGTATGGAACAGAGCTGGATTTGACCAATTATTTGAGATGAACATAAAACGGGGCCAAGAACAAAACCGTAATTTTTCTATAATTCTAGGCGATATCGATGTATTAAAAGAATATAACGACACACATGGTCATCCAGCTGCAGATGAAGCTTTGAAGGTTGTTACAAAGATCCTTTCTGAGCAATGCCGGGCAATTGATGAGCTCGCTAGATATGGCGGTGATGAATTTGCTATATTTTGCATTGATATTGATCAAAGTGGGACTGAAATAATAATTGCTAGATTATGTGATGCGCTAAAGCAAGCACCTGTTTCTATGAGTTTTGGCGCAGCTACATTTCCAATTGACGGTGAAGACAGGAATACTCTACTCGAAAAGGCGGATATTCGGCTTTATACCGCAAAATCAAAAGCTCATTCACTTAACAAAGTTATTGAAAATTGTGTATGTGAAGTATGTAGACCGAAAAGTGCGCTTTAAAGAATATGTATTAGTGAAAGCACCCACATTAGGGAATCTAGATCAATCAGTCAATTATTAACTTATACTAAGACCGATCTTGAGTCATAGAGATCGAGAATTTCTTTTGTCAAGAATTTCTTTCATTATATTTTACCAATTTAGGATATAATAATATTAATATGAAGTCGATTCATTTTGGCCAATTGATTGTCTGTTGCTCCTGTATCCGGCGGGGATGCTCTTTACCGCCTGGTTATCGTTCCTGACGATTATTAGCCAACTGCCTGGCGGCAGAAAGTTTCTCCGCAAAATTTCTTTTGTTACGGTGAAACTCTCTGCCGTTTTTTTATTCCAGTTGGCAATAGCAAAAAAATATCGATTGGTGACTAAATGACGAACGCAACTGCACAAACCATTATGGGTGTCACCACCCAAAATACTCAATCTCAATTTCATAAGAACATTCTGGAAACCATCGGCAACACTCCGCTGGTGCGCCTTAATCAAATCGTTTTCGGCAACTGCTCTGCTACCATCCTGGCCAAAGTGGAATTTTTCAACCCGGCAGGTTCGATCAAAGACCGCATCGGATTGAGCATTATTAAGAACGCTGAAAAAGAAGGCCGTTTGCTGCCTGGCGGCACCATTGTTGAAGCTACATCCGGCAACACAGGGGCAGGTCTGGCGCTGGCCGCTTCGATCAAGGGCTACAAAACCATATTTGTCATGCCAGACAAGATGAGCGAAGAAAAAATCCGTTTTTTGCGTGCCTTTGGCGCTCGGGTTGTGATTACACCGACAGCTGTTGCACCGGAAGATCCGCGCAGTTATTACAGCGTGGCTGCCCGCATCGTAAAAGAAACTCCCAACAGCATGCTGGCGAATCAATACCATAACCAATCAAACCCTGAAGCTCACTACCAATTCACCGGCCCCGAATTATGGGAACAAACAGCCGGTAAGATTGATGTGCTGGTGGCGGGTATGGGCACCGGCGGAACGATCACCGGTACCGCACGCTACTTAAAAGAACACAACCCCAATATTAAAGTAGTGGGTGTAGATATCGAAGGTTCTCTCCTTTTTGATACCTGGAAAGAGGGCAAGATGCCGAGCGATTCTCATCCCAAGACCTACAAGATTGAGGGTATTGGCGAGGATTTTCTCCCAAGCACGCTGGATCTTTCGCTGGTGGACGAAGTGGTTCAGGTCAGCGACAAAGAATCTTTCCAACTGGCGCGGCGCCTGGTTCGTGAAGAAGGCATTTTTGCAGGCGGGTCATCCGGGTCAGCAGTCGCGGGAGTGCTAAAATCTGAGATTGTAAGATCGCTTAAACCCGGACAAATTGTGGTGGTGATTTTACCAGATTCTGGCAATCGTTACCTGTCAAAATTATTTGATGATAACTGGATGCGTGAGAATGGTTTTTTGCCAGATAAAAAAGTAACCGATACAGTCATGGCACTCATTGAAACACGTCAGAAATTGCCTTTGGTGGTGGCTCGATCCAACGAAGAGATGAATGTAGTGGTCAGCAAAATGAATCAATATGACATCTCGCAGTTGCCGGTGGTGGATGATCAGGACAAATTAATCGGTATGGTGGGTGAGGCGGATGTGCTTGACCACCTGTTGAAATCCACGCATATTCATGATCCGTTGGAGACAATTGCCTCGATCATCAACCCCAATGTGCTGTCCGTTACCCCGGATTCCAGCATTGAAAAGGTGCTGCCCGCTTTTGAACGCGGGAAAGTGGTAATTGTGATTAATAATGAAGGGCAGCCCGTGGGTATGCTCACCAAGATCGATTTGATCGATTATCTGACTGGCAAAATCAACTAGTGGCCAAAACACAACAGAAAAGGCACTTTTAATGAAACCAAGTGCCTTTTCTGTCCATCGGTAAAAATTGATTCCTATATCGCAGTTAAAGCCTGTTCCAAATCCTGGATCAGGTCTGTGATGTTTTCGATGCCCACCGATAAGCGAACTAATCCAGCAGGCACTTCCAAGGCGCTGCCAGCTACAGAGGCATGCGTCATCACGGCAGGCACTTCTATCAACGATTCCACACCGCCCAAGCTTTCTGCGAGTGTGAATATCTTGGTCCCTTCCACCAGTTTTTTGGCAGCCGGTGCACCGCCTTTTAGAATCACAGAAAGCATGCCGCCGTATAATTTCATTTGCTTTTTGGCCACGATGTGTCCGGGGTGCCTTTCGAGACCGGGATAGATCACACTCTCAATGGCGGAATGGTTACCGAGAAAATTGGCAACTTCTGTTGCATTGGATGAATGGCGTTCCATTCGTAGAGCGAGCGTCTTGATGCCTCTCAAGGTCAACCAGCAGTCCTGGGGTCCGGGAATGGCACCGATAGCATTCTGGAGGAACTTTAATTTTTCATATAATCCTATATCTTTTATTATGATTGCCCCGCCTATCACGTCGGAATGTCCGCTCAGATATTTGGTTGTGGAATGCACCACAAAATCCGCTCCAAGACTGAGCGGCTGCTGTAAATATGGGGAGGCAAAGGTGTTATCCACCGCAATCAAGGTTTGGGCATAACGAGCTTTCACTCGTCTTGAAATTTCTGCGATATCTGCGATTTTAAGTAACGGGTTAGTCGGAGTCTCCAGCCAAACCAAGCGTGTTTCAGGCCGTAGAGCAGTTTCAACGAGGTTGGGGTCTGTGATATCAGTGTATGAGAATTGAACCCCATAGTTTTTTACTATCTTATCGAACAAACGAAAAGTCCCACCGTAAACATCATTTGATGCCAGGACGTGCTCTCCTGGTTTAATTAAGCGTAGCAATGTATCAGTTGCAGCCAAACCAGAAGAGAATGCCAGTGAGTAGGTAGGTTGTAATTGTTCAGGATTTTCGAGAGCCGCCAAGCATTGTTCAAGTGCAAGCCTAGTTGGGTTCGCAGTACGACTGTAATCAAATCCCTTTGTGATGCCTATCTGCTCTTGAGCATAGGTGGATGTTTGATAGATAGGTGTAATAATGGCTCCAGTGGCGGAGTCGGGAGCTTGGCCTTCATGTATAGCAAGAGTCTCAAAATGTTGTTTACTTTTCATGTGTAAATCTCCTTAAAAGAATTATCCACTTGGTCAGATACAATGTTGTTTTCTCATTCGATTGTAATGATGAAGAAGGTAATGTGTGTTTAGATAAGTCTAAAAATTTCGAGGACAATCTACCTGCAATTTCTAATCATTCTTAATCGGTTTGAGTGATCTGTTAATCTTCATATTGTTGAAGTAGGTGGATTTTAATAAAATGACGCCTTCATCTTGATTTGGTTATTGTTGGTTCCGTAAAAATATTTTATAACCTAATTTAATAAACGTCATAACCCGAATGATTCACTTCATTTTTGATTTGTTCTTCAGTGACCCAATTGGGTGGCAATCAGTATACTATTCAATTCGTACTCCAGTTTTAATCAATAAAAATAAAACTCATCATTTGGTTGAGTTTATCATTTCTCTTTGATCCAATGAATAGGCATAATTGCCTGTCATATATGACTGTATGGTCTATTAAAGCGATCAGTTCTTTTGAATAAGATTTATTGCAATCAAAACCATTATTTTTGGTCAAAATTTTCTAACAACGAGGACCTTATGACCAATATTGACTAATTTCACTCCCTCTAACCGGTGTGACTTGCGCCAATTGTTCGACTGCTGTAGAACGCGCATTTAAGATAGCCAATGGAGTGAAGCGTGCTTTAGTGAACCTATCATCAGAACGGGTAACTGTGGATTTTGATCCACAGGTTTCCACTTAAACTGACTTACTAAGCCGCTTGGAGCGTGCAGGTTACTGCATCGCCGAAGGTGAACCCGATTAGATCATCAAACGTATGAGTATTGATAATGGCACGCGCTGCCTTGAAAAACGGTCTCATCTATTGAAGGTTTAAGTGAAGTGCTTGTCAGTTTCAAGACTGAAAAAGTCCCGTTGCATTACATTCCTACATTGGTAAGTCAAACCGACCTTCGCCGTGCAATTACAGCGGTAGGATTTGAGGCGGTTGAAGCAGGGGGCGATTGACCATCCTGGCTTGGAAAACTGCTGGTTGGTGGGGAGGAGATCGGTGGCTTCTACCATTATTAGGCACTCCATGGAAGCCAGGAAGGTTATTTAAAAAATAGGCAAATATATTATGGTGTTTCATAATCCGGAAGTGGCAGCTAATTATCTTTAGAGAAAATTTACAATACCTCCAAGAATCCTTTACTTAAGCTTGATAGAATAACAATATAAAATAATACCTGGTTTCCAGGAACAACGAAAAAGGAGTTCTAGAAATGAATCAAAAAATTAAAATCACAATTATCGCTTTAGGTGTTCTGGTAGTCGCTACCCTCAGCGTAGGCGCAGTTCTTGCTCAGGCTTCCACTCCAACCACAGGATACGGTCCGGGCTGGATGATGGATGGTAATACTCAGAACGGATACGGTTATGGCATGATGGTTGACAATACACAGAACGGATACGGTTATGGCATGATGGGTGACAATACACAGAACGGATACGGTAATGGCATGATGGGTGGATTAACTATGAATGGCAGTGATTGGGAATCAATGAACTATATGCACCAGTGGATGAATACCAGCGGGGGCATGCATACCTTTGTTTGGAATACACTGGCTGAAAAACTAGAACTGTCCAATGATGAACTTTATGAACAAGTTAATAATGGCAGAACGATCGCCCAGATAGCGGAATCGAAAGGTATCACAATTACAGACCTGGTAGCCACTTTAGAAATGGCACATGTTGATGTTCTCAACCAGGCAGTCGCGGATGGGAATTTGACCCAAGACCAGGCTGACAACATTCTGGCTCAAATGACTGGTAGTTATGAATGGATGATTGACAATATGGGCTTCGGCAATATGATGGGCGGACAGGTAGGTTTCGGTGGTTGCCATGGTAACTGGACAGGTACCACACCTGACCAACAGCCAAAACCGTAAAGATAACTAATTTTCCCTCAAAGCAGTGGGCAATCATCCACTGCTTTCGATAATTAAGGAATATTGATCCAATGAAAATCCTGACATCTATTTCGCGACGTGAATTTATTCGCCTGATTGGAGTTGGCGCAGGTGCGCTGGTGCTTTCATCTTGCAACAACACTCCAACTCCTACAAAAGATGCTTTAACGACCACTCAAGCCTTGACCTCGGGCGAAGATGTAGTTCTTAATTTGATTGCCTCTCCAACAACTATTCAATTAAGACCCGGTGATGCAACACGAATATGGCAGTACCAGGGACAGATACTCCAGGGATCTTCCAGCAGCTTACAAGTTATTCCCGAATCCTTCTTGGGCCCAATCATTCGTTTAACGCGTGGACAAAATCTCAAGTTACATTTTAAAAACCAGATCCCTGATGATTCAATAATCCATTGGCACGGGATGCACGTTCCGGATCAATCAGATGGGCATCCGCGTTTTGCTATATCAGAGGGTCAAACATATGATTATGAATATCCAATACTGAATCGAGCAGGTACTTATTGGTATCACCCTCACCCACATGGACGTACAGGTCCGCAGGTATATTATGGAATGGCTGGTTTGTTGATCATTTCAGATGATGAGGAAGCCAAACTGGGACTTCCCTCGGGTGAATTCGATCTGCCATTGGTCATTCAAGATCGCACTTTCGATAATCAGAATCAATTGGTGTATGTACCTGATACCATGAACGGATTTTTCGGCAACCAAGTTATGGTCAACGGACAATCGCAACATACTTGGCAGGTACAACCTAGGCCATATCGCTTACGTTTGTTAAACGGCTCAAATGCCCGTATTTATAAACTTGCATGGGAAGATGATACGCTGTTAAATGTAATCGCTACTGACGGCGGCTTGCTAGTAAAGTCTGTACAACGAAAATATCTCACCCTTGCTCCTGGCGAACGAGTTGAACTTTGGGTTAATTTTAATTCCTATCAACCTGGCCAAAAAATACGTTTAAAAAGCTTACCATTTAAGGTTTCCAGTGGAACAATGATGGGAGGTATGATGGGAAACAATAGCGGATTGCCCAACGGAGAAGCTATGGAAATTCTGGCATTCGAAGTTGTAAAGAAAACCAGCGATCAATCGCCTAATTTGCCAGATCTTTTGTCAAAGCCTGGATTCTATTTAGAAAAAGATGCAATAAATCGTCTATCACCTCGTCAGATTACCCTATCCATGCAAATGACGAATGGTACACTCAACGGGCGAAGTTTTGTCATGGATCAAGTAGCCAATGATGAAAATGTACAGCTTGGAGATTTAGAGGTCTGGGAATTTTATAATTCTGAAAAAGGAGGAATGGGTATGATGGGAGGCGGCGGCCACCCCCATCCAATGCATATTCATGGTGTACAGTTTCAGGTGTTAAATCGTCAAATTGACAAGCAAAATCTCCAAGAATATGAAACTATCAATGAAGGCTTTGTGAATGATGGCTGGAAAGACACTATGCTTGTATGGCCTGGTGAGCGAGTGCGAGTACTGGTACGATTTGACAACTACACCGGATTATATTTATATCATTGTCACAATTTAGAACATGAAGATGGTGGGATGATGAGGAACTACCGAATTCATTAGAGAATTCTTACCTGTTCCTTTTCATTGCCTATTGAAATTGAACGGTAATTTTTGTTCCATTTCTTTATAATTTCTTTACAAACCCTTTGTTTTGACTTGGAAGATCAACCCATTTAGGCAACATCCAAAACGAAACAGCTAAAACGATTAGCGCGATGATCTGAGATGCCCGAAAACCAGTCCAAATTATGCTGTCGCCTCTGAAAGCTTCTAAGAATAAGCGCGCAGCAGATGACATGGCAACGACCAGCCAGAAACTACGACCGCTACCCTCTTGCAAAGGATTTTTCATGACAATAAATGAATCCTCCCCGCAGCAAGCTGCGGGGTATCGACTTTAGATTTTTTCCTTGCTAAAACAATTTAAGCTGCTCGTCATAATGTAATTGTTTGTATTCCTTTTCAATCCCTTGCTCTTGTACATATTTCCTGATCGTTTCTTCACTTCCTCGTTGTCCTACCGTACTTACATAATATCCGTCTGTCCAAAATTCCCCTCCCCATAATTTCTTCTTTACTTCTGGTACTTTTTCAAATATTTCTCTCGCTGTTATGCTCTTTACTATTTGTATTACTTTCTTCGCGCTGTACATAGGAACTGATTGGATTAGAAAATGCACATAGCCTTTGTCTGTCCCAATCTCAATGAATTTTATTTCATATCGTTTTTCTATTTCCAAACATGTCTCTTTCATCACCTCGTCTACTTCATTTCCAAATACCACTTTCCAGTACTTTGCTGGACAAACAAAGTGGTAGATCAAGATCGAGATTTTGTGACTCTTCCTCCATGTTTCACTCATTCTTCTATCTTACTATTTTTCTCAGCAAGCTGCGGGGAAATGCCCTCTTTTGATTATATTGGAAAAGCATTTTTCTGGACCACTTGGCGATCTAGCGCTTCTTGTCTTAAAAAAACCTGTGATAATAAACCTGAACTGAAATAAAAACACTCTGAAAAACTTTGTATATTTTCAATGTGAGTAATAATCTAGAAAAGTTGACATCGATGTATGCTCTGATTTGCAAATATTCTTCAGATTAGTCAAATTTTACTTGTTCTATCGAATCTTGTGGTAGACATAGACAGGCAGGCATATTCACGCCGCCTTTCAACAGGCAGTCCACCATCGCTGCTCAATGAGATTGGAAAGTATACGCCAAAAAAGAATCCGCAATTACAGCCAAATAGGCGGCGAAAAAAACCCAGCATATACCATCAGATAGCAGCCTCAGAACCATGGACTGTTCTTTCTATTTAATCAGGAATGTAAAAACTTTTTAAAACATTCTATTTTGAGAAATTGTTGACAAAAAGTTATGCGCAATAACAAAAATAATGCTACACTTAAGAAGGTTCAGCCACAATCTTCACCCGGTTTGAGTGAAAATGATGGCAAAATTATTTGGCGTGGAATCTCTGTGAGAGTTATAATGTTCGATGAGGTGTAAAAGTGAAGGCATCTTCAGAAAGTCGAGAGCCTTCCAGTTCAAACAATGCCCAACAAAGCGTGTATCTGATGCTAAAGACTGCCGCTTAGCGGCGTGAGGTTATCTCAAGCAGTTTTCTACACCTTACCCTTTTTCCAATTGGACGGCGAAGCCCTCCCCGCCCAAGCGCAGGTAACGCAAACCATTGAGTGCTAATATTCGGAAACAGAATTTTGAAATGGCAAAACTTAGTGCTTTTACGAAAAACAACTTAAATAAGCAAGGATTTGAAACTCTTGATGATGAGGCTAAATCCTGCTATGCGTTGCCACTGCGGTTCTCGCCTGGAGTAGGCACCATATTGATTGTGATTGGATTGGCCTTCCAGTCTCCTATTTGGCTTGGGGCAATGGCTCTCGTAGCCTTGAGTGGAGCCCTTTTCCCAAAAGGTATGCTTATTGATCTGGTTTACAATCTCAGTGTTCGCCATTTATTCCATGCACCTCCGCTGCCACCAACGCCAAAGCCACGACGGTTTTCCTACCTTCTTTCCACTTCCTTGCTGGCGGGTTCAGCCTTGTCCTTCTATTTCGGGCTATCATGGTTGGGGTTTATCTTGGGAGTAATGGTCGTTATAGGAGGTATAATCCTCACCACTTCGCTCTGGTGTCTTGGATCGTGGTACTACAGGTTGTTTTTCGGAAATGCACGAGCTAAAAACAGCAGTTGAAAAGTATAATGCTCAGGCGAGATCAGAAACTAACGAATCAATGCACAAATGCATCCATTACCGAATGCACTAGACCTTGAGGTTTGCGGTTTCGCAGCGTACGGCACCTACGGCGAGTATTTCGCATAGCGTGGCTTCGAGTTTTTTCAGCTCCCAAACAGAATTCACGCCCGCCCCAGTGTCAGTAACGCAAACCGTTAGTTCTGCAATCTCAAATCAATTGCGCGGACCAAGTCGTATATATGGGTATAAGTTTAGGCCGGTGATGAAAGCTTAGTAATTCGTGAATCGTAAATTGTGAGTGCCTGTCTAATGGATGGGCACATTTTTTTCTGAGTAGCTAGTGAGTAGGTATTGGATAATAATAATTTTCACTAACTTAGTTATAAATGAATAATGAATTATTAATAAATACAATTACCCTCTGAAGTTAGACATAGCTATAAAACCAAGGTACACTTTCCCCAATCTATGCTTACAATAGCTCAACGATCCCTTTTAATCATACTTTTACTACTAACTGCAATCAATTTAGCTGGCTATATCACTGCGCCTTCGTCCTGCTGCATGGTTCAAGAAAATCCTGGATTAGTTGGTGATGCCGATTGCCTGGTTTGCACTTTGCAAGTAGGTGTATGGTTACGCCAATTAGTCGTTGCTAATTCTAATACTTTCATTAGCAAAGCGATAACAGATAATCAGTTAATTGCGGTTGGACATCTGTTTAATTTTAACCATCCTCCAATAGCCTAACAACACTAATTTAATCGGGCTCGATCTACAAGATAATTTCCAGGATAGAACGACAGAAATACTTCTAATGATGGGCTCATATTTACCTCGCCCTGGTTTGAACTTGTCTAAACTTACACCCATACGCTGCTGGCTTGCCCACCATCGTCCAGGATAATCTTTCAACCGTATTCCACCAAATACCTGACACTTCATATCACCGCGCGCCGGCTACACCCTTTGGAATATCTGGATCAGAGGCAGTACCAAGAGCAAGATACCATCTGGGTGAATTCCAATTTCGGTATAATCGAATGAGTAGATTGGATCCAGGGCAACTAATGATATCGACATTCCCCACCGCGTGGTTGGATTCAACCGTTTTGGCGGTTTAGGATGTACAGTGTAAAATTTAATGCACAGAATAGAATGTTAGCAGAATAGAATTGACAAGGAAAAAAAATCACGGTACACTTTTTACACTCATGGTTACAACAGTCCAACGATCACTCTTAATCATTCTCTTGATACTAACCGTCTTCAATGTGGCCAGCCATATCACTGCGCCTTCCTCATGCTGTACGGTTCAAGAACCCCCAGGGTCAGCCGGTGATACTGATTGTTTGGTTTGTACTTTACAAGTAGGGGTATGGTCACCCCAACAAGTGGTTGCACATTCTCTTGCTTACATTAGCAATGCGATAACAGTTAATCCATTAATTGCACTTGGACATCTATTTACTTTTTACCACCCCCCAATAGCCTAATACAACTGAATTAAGCGTATTCGAATCCATCTATTGATTATTCAATTGGTGTTTCGTTACGTTTATTTTCTGAATGAATTGTCAGGAAGAAATACCGTTAATTTCTGACTTTTGTTGCTTCTGATTCATTATCGAAAGAAGGGAAAAATCCTATGAAAAAATTATCGAATTTATCGTTGTTTATGATCGGCATCGGGGCAATGCTCATCATTATGGCGATCATAATTAGCATTCAACCGCGCCCTAAAACAACTTCTCTTAATCCCCCAGTATCTGAAGAAGAGTCTTTTCCGGAATTGCCCCGTGTTTCATTAAATGACGCTTTTTCAGCGTTCACAGCTGGGTCAGCTGTATTCGTAGATGTCCGGGATAATAGCGCTTTTGCAGAAGCTCATATCCCGGGAGCCCTCTCAATTCCACTTGGACAACTGGAAAGCCAGGGAAAAGAGCTTGACCCGAATGCCTGGATCATAACGTATTGTACTTGACCGTCAGAAGAATCGAGCGCCCGTGCGGCGCGTATCTTGATAGAAAACGGTTTCAAG
This sequence comes from Chloroflexi bacterium HGW-Chloroflexi-8, assembly GCA_002841995.1. GTDB lineage: Bacteria > Chloroflexota > Anaerolineae > Anaerolineales > Anaerolineaceae > UBA6170. Next base: position 278 of record PHBS01000008.1, on the reverse strand, counting down.
AAAGTTACACCTATTCTGGGTGGTTTTCGAGCTTGGAATGATGCTGGTTACCCGGTGGAAACAAATCCTTAGATTTGAGGGAAGATTAGTAAATGGCCAAATTTCATATTAATAAAATAAAACAAAGGTTAGCCTTTCTCCTATTGGGATTATTGGTTGTAAGTCTTCTTTCCGCTTGCAACAATAAAGCACCAAAGATCAGCGTTGAGCCAGCGTTACAAGAATTAGGGACTCAACCACAACAATTGATCGAGCTGGTTTTCACAATCAAGAACACC